>NZ_SMLD01000014.1:0-105076 GCF_004352805.1 Nonomuraea mesophila | reverse complement strand
GGTCTGGGCTTCGGGCTGCGCGTCCGGGTGGGCGGGCGGCTGCTGGGCCGGACGGGCGGCGGCGTGTCGCTCACGGTGCCCGCCGGCGTCGAGGACGTGGTCGGCGCGGTCGGCGTGGGCTCCGGCGTGCTGTCCTCGGGGGAGGGCGCCGGCTCCTCCTCCGTGATCGCGGGCTCCGGCGCGCCGGGGTCGGTCGTGGCCGGCGTGATCCTCGTGACCTGCGCCTGCAGGACCGGCTTGTCCTCGGCGGCGTTGACCAGCAGCACGATGGTGGTGGCCAGCACGCCGACGGCGGTGACGCCGATGGCCAGCTTGGCGGGCAGCGTACGCAGGAGGCGCGACGGGTCGCGGAAGCGGGTCTCGGCCAGCGCCGTGCTCGTCGCGGCCGGCTCGTCCAGCGCGGTCGGGAAGAGCAGCACCAGCATGCCCGCCAGGGCGGCCAGACGGCGGCGCCCGCGCTCCTCCCAGTCGGGACCGTACGCCCGGCCTGCCACGGCCTCCAGTTCGGTCAGGAACGCCTCGGCCGACGACGGGCGGTCGGCCGGGTCCTTGGCCAGGCCGCGTCCGACCAGCTCGCGCAGGTGCTCGGGCACGTCGCCGAGCGGCGGGGCGGCGCTCTGGTGCTGGCGGGCCAGCGCGGCCAGGTTGGCCGCGCGGAAGGGGCGGGCGCCGGTCAGGCACTCGAAGAAGACGACGGCGGCCGCGTAGACGTCGGTGGCGGGCCCCGCGGGCGCACCCGACCACTGCTCAGGAGCCATGTACGGCGGCGTGCCCGCGGGGCTCGCGCCCTGGCCCGTCCTGACCGCGATGCCGAAGTCGACCAGCTTGCTGGTGCCGTCGCCCTGCACCATGACGTTCTCGGGCTTGAAGTCGCGGTGGACGACGCCGACCGCGTGCGCCGAGGCCAGGCCCTTGAGTGAGCCCTTGAGCACGGTCATGGCCGCCTCGGGGCCCGTGGGGCCCTCGGACCTGATGAGCTCGCGCAACGAGACGCCGTTGATGAGCTCCATGATGATCGCCGCGCCCCCGCCGCTCTCGACGTAGTCGATCAGACGGGCGTGATAGGCGCTCTGGAGCGTGGCGAGCAGCCTGGCCTCGTGCCGGAACCTGGCCACGAACCCCACGTCGGAGCGGAGCTCGTCGCTGAGGTATTTGATGGCCACCTCGATGCCGTCGTAGTCGCGGCGGGCCAGAACCACGCGACCCGCGGCGCCCGCTCCGAGCTCGCGAACCGCGGTATAGCCAGGGACCCCCCACTGGCCATCACCATGCATAGCGGTCTCCTCTGGAGTCGTGTGCGGGCCCCCACCCTCATCAAACGGTCCGTAGCTTAACCAGAGGGAACCACAATCCCGCTACTGATATCGCCAGATGTCAGCATTGTCACCTGACGGTGCCAGGGGACTCAGGGCGCGGGCTGTGACTCGGCTGGTCATCCGGCTCTTCCTCGGGACATTCCGGTGTGCTGCCGGAGGCGGTGGAGCCGCCGTTGCCCGCCGCCGGCACGGTGGCGGCCGTCACCGTCCACGTCGAGCCGCAACGCGCCTCGACCGGGAGACGCAGGGTCCTCGTGTACGAGGTGCCGCCCGACAGCGTGACCGTCCGCGTGCCCAGACGCTCGCCCCCGGCCGCGAACGTGACGGTGAGGCGTACCCGCTGGGTGTCCGACGTCGTCACCGCGACGGTCGCGGCCAGTGCGCCGCCGGAGAGGGCGGCCCGCTGGACGGACACCCGCGTCACGGCGGGAGGGCACGAGACCTTGGCCCGCGCGGTGGCCGTCCTGCCGCCCGCGCGCACGGTCACCGACAGCGTCGCGCCGCACGGGCGCGACCGGAAGGTGTGCGCGAGCGAGCGGGTGTACGAGGTCCGGCCCGACAGGTCCGCGGAGCGGGTCGCGACCCGGTCCCCGTTGACCGCGAACTCGGCCCGTACGGGGATCTCCGCCGTACCGCTCGCGCGCACCCGCAGCCGGGCGGTCGCCGTGCGGCCAGGCGCGGCCGGCAGGCCGAGCGAGACGCGCAGTCCCGTCACCTCGGTCGGGCAGGGCGGCAGCGACAGCGTGTCCGACCCGGCGCCGCCGGCCGCGGCGGGCGACGTGGTGACGCCCAGCCGGAGCGTGCCGCCGCACGCACGCTCTCCCATGGCCCAGGTGAGCGTGCGGGTGTACGACGTGGCGCCACTCAGGCGTACCCGCTGCACCCGGCCGTCCGTGCCGGGGGCCCGCCAGGTCGCGACGGCCACGACGGGCGCGGTGCCGCTGGTGCGCAGGGTGACCGTGGCCCGGGCGACCCCTTTGCCGTCCACCGTGAGCCCGCCGACGCCCACCCGCAACACGGAGGTCGCCGGCGAGGGCGTCGGCGTGGGGGTGCCTACCGGGGTGGTGGTCGTGCCCGGGTTGCGTACGGGGGTGGTGGTCGTGCCGGGACTGCGTACGGGCTGAAGGGACGCGCCCGGGGTCCGGGCCGGGGTGGCACCGGGCGTCCGGGCCGGCGGGGACGCGCCGGGCGTGCGGGCCGGGCCGGTGGTCGTGCGCCGCGGGGCGGCGCTCTCCTCGGGGTCCGCGCCCGCCGAGCTCGGCGGCGTGCCGGCGGACGTCGGGCCGGGAGTGCTCTCGGACGCCGCATCGGGCGTGCTGCCGGGTGGGGTGCCTTCGGTGGGTGTCCCCGCCGAGGGCGTGGACTCGGGCCCGGCGCCGGGCGTCTCCGGCGGGCCCGACACCGGTCCGGTGGAGAGCTCCGTCGGCGGCATCACGGCCGCCGCGCCGATCGGATCAGGTGGGGGCGGTTGCCGGTTGAGCAGCACGACCGCCACGGTCACGGCCGCCGCGGCGGCCACGCCGGCGGTCACGACCACGCGGGCCGCCTTGGAACGCATCCCCCGTAACACCTTGACGCGGGTCGCCCGCGCGCGCGTCCCGCGCAGCACGCGGGTCGCTTTCGAACCCGTCCCGCGCAACACGCGGGTCGCTTCCGGATCCGTCCCGCGGAACACCGTCCTGGCCAGCGACGTGCCGACCTCGGGAACGGGCGTCTCGGGCCGGGGCAGCAGCAGGGCGAGCAGCACGACGAGCGCCGCCAGCCGCCGCCTGCCGCGCTCCTCCCAGTCGTCGCCGTACGCCTCCCTGGCGATGGCCTCCACCTCGGCCACGAACGCCGACGCGCTCGCCGGCCGCAGCGCCGGGTCCTTGGCCAGGCCGCGGGTGATCAGCCCGCGCACCGGCTCGGGAACGTCGTGGGCGGGCACCGGGGCGTACAGGTGCTGGTATCCCAGGACGCTGGGCTCGGTGGACCGGTACGGCCGGTGCCCGGTGAGGCACTCGAAGAAGACGGCCGTGGCCGCGTACACGTCGGTCGCGGGGGAGGCGGGCTGCCGATCCCACAGCTCGGGCGCCATGTAGGGAGGCGTGCCCTCGGTGCGTGCGGCCGTTCCCTGAGGCACCGCGATGCCGAAGTCGACGAGCTTGCTCACCCCGTCGTCGCGGACGATCACGTTCTCCGGCTTGTAGTCCCGGTGCACGAGGCCGAGCGCGTGCGCCTTGGCCAGGCCGAGCAGCGAGCCCTTCAGCACGACGAGCGCCGCCTCCGGCCCGGTCGTGCCGTTCTCGCGCAGCAGCGCACGCAACGAGACGCCGTTGACGAGCTCCATCACGATGGCCGCGCCGTGCGGGTCCTGGACGTATTCCCACAACGTCGCGATGTGCGGGTCGCGCAGCGTGATCAGCAGCCGCGCCTCCGACTGGAACCTGGCCAGCGCGGCGGGATCGTGCAGCAGCCGCGAGGAGAGGTATTTGATCGCGACCTCGACGCCCGTCTCGTCGTGGACGGCCAGCGCGACCCGCCCGCCGGCGCCCTCCCCGAGCTGCTTGACCTCGGTGTAACCCGGAGCGCTCCACCGCATATGCCTCTCCCATCAGGATGGCCCACCTGATGAGACGTCTGATCAAGGGCTCAGGTTTTCCAGGTGTGCCTGCTCTATGGAACTACTCCCTGGAGAGAACGTGAACGGGCGTGGCGATACCTTCTGGGAGTACCGGATCGGGCTCCGGTTCGCCGTAGGACGTGACGAGGGGTACCACCCCGGCCCACACGGGCAGGTCGTAGTCCTCCTCCTCGTCCTTCGGCGCCCCGCGCCGGATCTTGACCGACGCCTCCTCCAGCGACAGCGCGAGCACGGTCGTGGCGGCCAGCTCCTTGCGCGAGGGCCGCCTGGCGTAGTCCCACTGGCCGGGCGCGAGGTGTTCGGACAGCGCCCGCAGCGCCTCCATGCGCTCGTCGGCGTCCGTCACGAGCCGGGGCCGGCCGTAGATGATCGCCGAGCGGTAGTTGAAGGAGTGGTTGAAGATCGAGCGGGCGAGCACGATGCCGTCGAGGTGTGTCACCGTCACGCACACCTCGCTCCCGTCGCCGGCCCGCAGGGACCGTGCGCCGGTGGACCCGTGCAGGTAGAGGGTGTCGCCGATGCGCCCGTAGCCGGTCGGCACGACCATGGGGTGGCCGTCGGCGACCACGCCCAGGTGGCAGACCAGGGCGGTGTCGAGCACCTCGTAGAGGTCGTTCCTGTCGGTGCTGCCGCGCTCCTTGGCGCGGCCGAGCGTGGTGCGTGAAGTGGTCGAGAGCATATTTCGACCGTACGGGCGAAGTGGACCTATCCTGTAGGGCCACTATCGGCCCCTTCGTAGAGACCACTTTCGCTCGTGCACACTCCGCCGTCCACCGCGGGCCGCCGACCGCAGCCTACCGCCCGCACACACGTCGACCTGCCCGTATCCCTGTCGCGCGACTCCGCGGAGCCGCTCACGGCGCAGCTGGCCGGCTGGCTGCGCCGTGCCATGCTCGACGGCGCCCTCGCGCCCGGTGAGCGGCTGCCGTCCACGCGGGCGCTCGCGGTCCAGCTGGCGGTGAGCAGGACCGTGGTCACCGAGGCCTACCAGCAGCTGTACGCCGAGGGCTGGCTGGACGGGCGGCACGGCTCCGGCACGTACGTGGCCGACATGGAACCCCGGCGCCCCAGGAAGCGGCCGTCACCGGAGGCGCGCGTGCTCCCCGGGCCGCCGTCCGCGCCGGGTGTGATCGACCTCACGCCGGGCCGGCCCTGGGTGCGCGACCACGACCGGGCCGCGTGGAAGCGGGCCTGGCGCAAGGCGGCCGACCTGCCGCCAGGGGAGTCGCCCGACCCCTACGGCCTGCCGCGCCTCCGTGAGCTGCTCGCCGACCACCTGCGCCGGGCCAGGGGGGTGGCCGTCGGCCCCGAGAACGTCCTGGTCACCCGGGGCACCGGCAACGGGCTCGACCTGTGCGCGCTGGCGCTGCTCGGCGCGGGCGCCAGGGCGGGGGTCGAGGATCCCGGCTACCACGTGGCGCGCACGGTCTTCGCGGCCAGGGGCGCGGAGGTGGTGCCGTGCCCGGTGGACGCCGACGGCGTCGTCGTCGACGGGCTCCCGCGCGACCTGCGCGTGCTCTACACCACGCCCGCCCACCAGTACCCCCTGGGCGGCCGGCTGCCGATCCCGCGCAGGGAACGCCTGCTGGCCTGGGCCAGGAGCACCGGCGCGACGATCGTCGAGGACGACTACGACGCCGAGTTCCGCTACGACGTGGCCCCGCTGCCCGCCCTCCACGGCCTCGACCCCGAGCGGGTGGTGCTCCTGGGCACGCTCTCCAAGACCCTCACCCCCGACGTCGGGGTCGGCTGGCTCGTCGGCGACCCCGCGTTCGTCGACCGCGTCGCCGGGCTGCGCCGCACGGTGGCCGACCGCACCAGCGGCCCCGTGCAGCAGGCCGTCGCCACCCTCCTGGAGCGCGGCGACCTCGACCGGCACCTGCGCAGGATGCGCCTGGAATACGCGCGCCGCCGCGCACTGGTCGTCGAGCTGCTCGGGCCCGTCTGCAGGCTGCGCGGCGACACGGCGGGGCTGCACGTGCTGGCCGAGCTGCCCGAGGCCGTCGCGCTCGCCGTCGTCGAAGAGGCCAGGCAGCGCGGCGTCCTGCTCGACTCCATCGAGCCCCACCACCACGGCCGTCCCCGCCTGCACGGCCTGGTCATCGGCTACGGCTCGGCCTCCCACGCCGACGTCCGGCGCGGCTGCCACATCGTGGCCGAGCTGATCAGGCGGTTGACGGGCTGACGGGGCCGTCCGGAGGCCGCAGGCGGCTGAGGACGGGCAGGGCGCGGGCGACGTGGAGCGGATCGACGGGCAGCACGTTCGCGGCCCACCAGCGGGCGGGGCCGGGGTGCGGCGACGCCTCGGCGAAGGCGGGGGCGTAGTCGTCGTAGGGCGGGTCGTACAGGTAGCCCGTCGCCACCCCGTGCCGCTCCAGCGCGGCGATGGCCGCGTCCCTGTCGCGCACCAGCAGCGGCACGCGGAACAACGGCTGGTCCAGGTGGTCGCGTACGGCGGGCGCGGCCGTGGGCAGCTCGGCCAGCCGCCGGACGCCCGCCAGGCGCCGCCCCCGCGCGCGGGGGACCTGGTTCGCCCTTCTCGACTGGTACCAGCGCACGAGATGGCCCCGGCGGCGGCGGTAGTCGTGCAGGTCGGCGCGGACCCAGGGGTCGAACGGCGGCAGCGCGGGCGCCTGCTTGAGCGCCAGCCGCAGCCCTTCGGGGTCGAGCGGGATGCGGTAACCGTCGCGCGGCTCGTGCAGGCCGAGGGCCCGGGAGAGGGCGAGCGCGGGGCGTACGAGGTTGGTGCGCAGCGCCACCTGGCGGGCCGCGGACGTGGCGACGCTCATCAGGTCGGCGCGCAGGGAGCCCGGGGCCAGCAGGAGGTCGCGGGCGCGCGTCAGCGCCTCCAGGTCGGACTTGTCCTCGACGGCGAGCACGCCGCCCGAGCCGGCCCCCGCGTGCTTGGAGAGGCTGAAGACGCCCGCCTGGCCGAACGTCCCCAGCGGCCGGCCGTCGACGTGGCTCTCCAGGGCGTGGGCCACGTCCTCGATGAGGATCTTGCCGGTGAAGGCGGAGACGCGGTCGGGCAGGCCGTACAGGTTGGTCGTCAGGACGGCGTCCACACCGTCGAGATCGACCCGTGAGACGTCGATGTTGCCGTCACGGGGGGAGAGCGGCGCGATCACCGGCCGCAGCCCGGCCGCCAGCACGAGGAACAGGATCTCGTCGGCGGAGACGGGTGACATGAGCAGCCGCTGACCGGGCAGGCACCAGTGGCGCAACGCCAGGTAGAGGCCGAGCCGGTTCGAAGGAAGCGACAGACAGTGACGGCCCGTGCGCTCTGCGATTAAATTCATCCTTGTAGGACAGTACGCAGCTTTCCGTAGGTTTTCAACGCTTTGTCGGCCGTCTTGAGCAGCAGCGGGTTGGCCATCACCGCGGCGCGGGTCCGGCGCGCGGGCACCCGCAGCAGCCAGTGCACCCCCGCCGCCGCGCCGGCCCTGGCCACGCGCCCCTCGGCCACCTGGAGCTCGCCGGTCTTCAGCTTGTCTTTGTACTCCTTCTGGCCGCGGCCCATGTCGATGACCCGGATGCCGGACCCGGCGGCGCGCTCGGCCATCGCCAGGTGGTGGATGAGGCCGGGGGAGTATTTCGCGAAGCGCGGGTCGTAGGCGGGGAACCAGCCGACCAGCGTGGTGCTCGTGCGCAGCCCGAAGTGCCCGGCCACCGGCTGGTCGTCGGCGTAGACCATGTCGAGCACCCCGGCGAAGCTCTCCGACCGGATGGCCAGCAGCCGCTCGACCAGCTCCACGATCCACCGCTGGGAGAAGCGGTCGGTGCGGCCCGTGCGGCGGTATTGGTCGGTCTTCCAGCCGAGCAGCGTGCGCAGCGGCGCCACGTCGGCGCTCGCGTAGTCGTGGCGGATCTTCCCGGCCTCGCGTTCCAGCTTGCGCGCCTTGGCCAGGGTTGATTTGTACGTCTTGCCGGAGTGCTGCCTCAGGAACTCGGTGTAGTGCTCGTAACCCTCGCTCAGGTCGATGATCGGCGAGGGGTGCCGCTCGTGCCGGGAGTCGAGCAGCGGCTGCCCGGCCACCAGGTGGTCGAACTCGTAGACCGACAGACCGCAGTCCTTGATCAGCCGGCCGGGGTCGAGCTCGAGGTCCTTGGCGTGGACGATGCCCTGCGCGTCGGTGAGCCCGGCGGCGACGGGCTTGCCGATGCCCAGCGGATGCCGCTCGAAGGGGAAGAACCCGACGATCTCCGGGCCGTCGTGCAGCACGGCCACGCGGACGACGTCGCGTACCTCGCCCACCGTGATCGTGAACTCGGGCGACAAAAACGGGTTGTCGAAGACGGTGCCGGGCTCCTGCAGGCTCCGCCACCGATCGATCTCGGGCTCTCCCAGCTCACGAGGCAGGGCAAGGGTGACGCGCATGGTCTCCTACTGTGTGCTGCCACTCTCTATCCAGCGTCTGGGCAGACGTATACCCAGGGTAGAGGATCTCAGGTCATGAGGATCGTCCCTGGTCTGGAACGTTACGCAACTCTCAGCTGGCATTCAGCACCGAATGAGGTTCTAATGTGTGTTCATGACCGTACCTGGGATCGACCACGCCGGCCTGGTCGCGTGGATGGGCCGGAACGTGCCCGACGCCGGCGAGCCCCTGTCCGTCTCGCTGATCTCGGGCGGACGGTCGAACCTGACGTATGTGGTCGAGGCCCGCGACCGCCGGCTGGTCCTGCGCAGGCCGCCGCTCGGTCACGTGCTGCCGACCGCCCACGACATGCGGCGCGAGTTCCGGGTCATCTCGGCGCTCGCGCCGACGCCCGTGCCGGTGCCGTGCCCTGTCGCGTTCTGCGCCGACGAGGACGTGATCGGGGCCCCGTTCTACCTCATGGAGCACGTGCCGGGCGTCGCCGTGCGGACCAGGGAAGAGCTCGGCGAGCACACGCCTGAGCAGGCGCGGCGGCTGTCGGAGCGGCTGGCCGAGGTGCTGGCCGCCATCCACGCCGTCGACTACCGCGAGGTGGGGCTGGCCGGCTTCGGGCGGCCGGAGGGCTACCTGGCCAGGCAGCTCGACCGGTGGGGCCAGCAGTGGGAGCGCTCGAAGACGGCGGAGTCGCCGGATTACGACCGGCTCGCCGGCCGGCTGCGCGAGCGGCTGCCCGCCGAGTCGGCCGGCACGCTGGTGCACGGCGACTACCGGCTCGACAACACGCTGATCAGGCTGGGGGAGCTCGAGATCGCGGCCGTGGTCGACTGGGAGATGTCCACCCTCGGTGACCCGCTGGCCGACCTGGGGCTCACGCTGACGTACTGGCACGACGCCGGGGACGACGAGCGGGCGGGGATCCCGGTGGCGGGCGACGTGACGGTGGCGCCCGGGTTCATGAACGCGGCCGAGTTCGCGAGCCACTACATCAAAGCGTCAGGTCGGGAAATTTCCGATCTTGGGTTTTATGTGGCCTTCGGCAACTTCAAGCTGGCGGTCATCGTGGAGGGTATCCACGCCCGCTTCCGGCAAGGTAAGACCGTGGGGGAGGGGTTCGACCGCATCGGCTCCGCCGTACCCACGCTGATCGCCCGCGCCCACCGCATGCTCGACCAGCACTGACAGCCCCGAGCCCGGCAGATCCCGAGACGCTCGACCAGCCTGGACCCCCGGTTCCGACCCCGCGAGGAGCGCCATGAGCACAGTTGCACTGATCACCGGAGCGGCCAGCGGCATCGGAGCCGCCGTGGCACGCCGGCTGGCGGCAGGAGGGGCGAAATGCGTGCTCGTCGACCGCGACGGCGAGGGCGCGGAACGCCTGGGCAAGGAGGTCGGCGGCGTCTGGCTGGAGGCCGACGTCAGCCACGAGGAGGCCTCGCTCGAAGCCGTCGCGCTGGCCGAGCGGCACTACGGCCGGCTCGACCTGGTCCACCTCAACGCCGGCGTCAGCGGGCGGGTGGACCTGGCGGACTTCGACGCCGAACGGTACCGCCAGGTGGTGGGCGTGAACGTGGACGGCGTCGTCTTCGGCGTACGGGCCGGCGTCCCGCTCCTCGCCCGTTCCGGCGGCGGTGCCATCGTGGCGACCGCGTCGCTGGCCGGGCTCGTGGCCTTCTCCGGCGACCCGGTCTACACGATGACCAAGCACGCCGTCGTCGGCCTCGTCAGGGCGCTGGCCGAGCCGCTGGCTGCCCGGAACATTCGCATCGGCGCTGTCTGCCCCGGCTTCACCGACACGCCGCTGGTCGCCGAAACACGAGAGATGTTCGTCAACGCCGGCTTCCCGCTGCTCACCGCCGACGACGTGGCCGCCGCCGTCGAGTCCGCCTTCTACGCGGAGACCCCGGGCGCCCTCCTCATCGTCCAGCCCGGGAGGCAGCCGGTCCCCTACCGCTACGCGGGGGTGCCCGGCCCGGCCGGCGGTCAGCGGCCACCACGTGCGGATTGACGAATAGCGATTTGTGAGCAAGACGATTAGCCTCATCAGGCCGGTGCTGCGTCCGGCCTTTCTGTAGGGTCGCCCCTTGGTGGGCCCGTGTGGATGAGGAGCGTTCAGTGATTCCGACCGATGGCCGTCATGCGCGCCGGCGATCGCCCTGGCCGATCGCCCTTGGAGCCGGCATTCTCGCGGTCATTCTCGTGGCGGGCATCATGGTCTACACCTCGCTCAACTCCGGGGAACGCAGCGAGTTCAGCGGTGCCGAGGTCGCCACGACGGTGCCCAGCGAGCCGGCTCCCAAGCTGGACAAGCCGCCCGCGCTGGCCAACTGGCCGCGCTGGGGCGTCACGCACACGCAGTACGGCGCCGACACCGAGTCCGAGCACGTCCAGGACCAGGCCAGGGGCATGTTCGGCCGGGTGCCGATGGTGCAGAACCAGCACATCATGGGCTGGGGAGTCGGCAACCCCGAGCCGAGCCCGGGGCAGTTCAACTTCCGCGACCTCGACCGGCGGCTGACCTTCATGGCGTCGTCGCGAGGGGTGCCGGTGATCACGCTGTGCTGCGCGCCCGACTGGATGAAGGGCGGCAAGGCCGGGCGCACCGACTGGAGCAAGAACCACACCGTCGCCCCCGAGCCCGAGCACTACGACGACTTCGCCGAACTCGCCGTCAAGGTCGCCAAGCAGTACCCGACCGTCAAGCACTACATGGTCTGGAACGAGTTCAAGGGCTTCTGGAACGCGACCACCAACAAGTGGGACGCCAAGGCGTACACCGCGCTGTACAACAAGGTCTACACGGCCTTGAAGAAGGTGAACGGCGACATCCAGGTCGGCGGCCCGTACGTCCCGATCGACAGCAGCGAGAACCCCCTGGAGCCTTCCGAGCTCACCGGCTCATGGGGGAGCGTCGACCAGCGCGCGCTCGACGCGATCCAGTACTGGATCGACAACAAGCAGGGCGCCGACTTCATCGTGGTCGACGGCGCGTCGATGACCACCGACAAGGGCAACATCCCCGACGACTTCGGCGCCCAGGCCAAGTTCGGCGCCATCACCTCGTGGCTGCGGCAGAAGAGCGGCGACCTGCCGGTCTGGTGGGCGGAGTGGTACGTCGAGCCGGAGAACTCCGGCTGGAGCGAGCAGCAGCGCACGGCGGTCCAGGCGACGGCGCTGATGGAGTTCGCCGAGAGCGGCGTCACCACGGCGCTCTACTGGAACCCGCAGCAGAAGGACAAGGGCGGGTGCCCCGGCTGCCTGTGGGAGCCGAAAGTGGGTGACGAGATGCCGATGGCCGGCCTGCTGAGCGGGTTCACCAAGTGGTTCCCCGCCGGGGTCGAGGTCACCAAGGTCCGCACCTCCGACCGGCGCGTCAGAGCCATCGGCCAGGAGCGCCAGGTCGTCATGGTGAACATGTCCGGCGAAGCGGTCAACGCGACCGTCGACGGCAGACGGGTCACCCTGCGCCCTTATGAGATCAAGTGGGCCGGCCGGGGCATGTGAGCACCGGACGGGAGCCCGCCACCAGCTGCCCGCCCTGGCCGCCGCCGGCTACCGCGTCGTGGCCCCGACCAGCGCGGGCGGGCGCGGTGAGACCGACGTGCCGCCGCGGGTGACCGACTACACGATCGACCACCTCGTCGGCGACCGGGAGGGCGACTACGGGAGCACCGCGATGCTGGACCTGCTGTCCGGCCGGTCGAGGTCGGTGCCCGGCCTGCGGGACACTCTGGTCCTGGGCGGCTGCGGGCACTGGATCCAGCAGGAACGCCCGGAGGAGGTCGACGAGGCGCTGATCGAGTTCTTGGACTCGCTCTGACGGTCGGCCTGGTGCCGTACGTCACGCCCCGGGGAGACCGGCCGTGAAACCCGTCCAGCCTGCGCGGACGGGTCGCACGGGTCGCCCGGTGGAACCTGGGAGTTCCCTGGAGTTCAGTTGTTCTGTGCGATGTAGATGAAGCGTTCGACGATCACCGCGATGGCCACCACGAACGCCGGCACCGCCAGGAACAACAGGCGCTTACGCGCCTTGCGCGCCCGGTTGGGGCCGTTCAGGCGGATGATCTCATAGCCGAACAGCGCCACCCAGGTCAGGACCAGCGCCCCGATGCCCACCGGCGTCCACGGCGAGGTGGGGTCGCCGCGGCCCTTGTACGGCCGAGCCTCGGGGATCTCCGTCCCCCTGACGAACTTCTTCCAGGTGTAGAGCGCCGCGTCGTCGTTGGAGTACACCCGTTTCAGATGGGGCGAGGCGTCCAGCGCCGCGCGGAACTTCTCCCCCCAGTCCGCCGGATAACCCTCGTTGAGCTGCAGGTAGCTCACCTGGCCGGTGCTCACCATCAGGTACGAGTTACGCGGCTGCCCCTGCAGCGCCTTCACCGCGTCGGCGATCTTCGCCGGATCCTTGTGCACGAGCGCCTGCTCGTTGAAGGCGACCAACTCGACGTCGCGCTCGCCCCACGGCAGGGTCGGGGTGACCTCCGGCCCCAGCTTCGGCACCAGATAGAGCACCTTGGCGCTCGGCTTGTCGTGCTCGTAGACGTAGTGCAGGGCCGCCACCTCGCCGGTGGTGACCCGCTCGAACTTCTCGTTGCCGTACCTCGCCAGCAGGAACGCCATCGCGAACACCACCGCGAAGCACGCCGCGAGCACGACCGAGATCTTCCTGGTCAGCTCGGGGTTGAAGCGCACGTTCCGCTTGCGCAGCGGCACGGTCTCCTCGCGTACGTCGGCGCTGTCGGCCGGCAGGTTGGGGAAGAACGCGTACGCGGCCAGCAGGCACGCGCCGGGCAGCGCGAACATGTAGATGCGCAGCCCGATCTCGCCGCCGTAGCTCTGCAGCCCCAGCGCCATCACGGGGACGCAGAGCAGGACCAGCGCCGACCTGTCGAACACCCCGCGCCGCAGCCGCCGGAACAACCCGGCCGCCGCGAGCCCGAGGATCACCACCAGGATGCCGAGGCGGGCCTGCAACACCATCGCGTGGGCGGGGTCGGTGCCCTCGATCCGGTCGCCGGTGTTGCTGCGCAGGTTGGACAGGACGTTGCCCAGCCCGCCGAAGATCGTGTCGATCTGGCTGGCCCAGAAGCCGACCGTCATGTAGCTGATCCAGGCCGCCACCACGAGCCCGAGGAAGAACGGCAGCCCCCACGTCAGTGACGTACGCTTCACCAGCAGGAACGCCGTCAGCACGCCGAGCATCATGAACGGCGTGATCTGGTGCGAGGCCACCGACGCGATGAAGAGCGCCATCAGCATCATCAGCATGAGCAGCTTGTCGGCCCGGTAGGTGCCGGTGTTGGCCAACTCGCCCGGCGTCATCGCGTCCAGCCTGCCGAGCAGCTTGCGCAGGCCCTTCTGGGCGATCGGCCTGGTCCGCGGCTCGACCCGCCCGAACCATCGCAGCAGGATCGCCACGTACGCCAAATACAGGGCGAACGTGAAGCCCTGCGGCGAGAAGTAGTCCTGGCCGATCCACTGCACCAGCACGAACAGCAGCGCCGCGAACCACCGTGCCCGCGTGGTCGCCACCACCTGGCGCAGGATCAGCACGAACGGGAGCAAGTAGAGCAGGTTCGACAGGAGCGGCGTCCACTGCAGGATCGTCGTCATGTCGCTGATGCCGGCGGCCTTCGTCACGAACGCGAACAACGCGAAGAAACCCGGCCAGCCCATGCGGGCGTCGATGCTGATCGCCGTCTCGCCCGTCCTGCTGATGAACTCGACAAAACCGGCATGAATGTACGCCGTGGGGAAACGCGGCTCACTCGCCACCAGCGACCCGACGCCGTGCAGCGCGAACGCGATGGCGGCGATCTGGAACAACAGCAGGAACTTGCGGTCGGTGCTCTGGGCGACCGTGACGAAGAACGACACGATCATGATGAGGATCGCGAGGAACGCGGTGACCGGCAGCGCCGAGATCAGCCCGAGACCGTCGATGTCCGCCGGGTCCACACCTCGCAGCGGCCCCGGGGGAACCTTGACGGCGAGGATGAACATGAGCAGGCCCTCAAGGACCAGCACCACGGGCAACCACCGGGGCGCGCTGGCGATCAGCGCGCTGAACCGGGCCCGCAACGTCTGCGGTTGCGCCGTCGCCCGCACCTGCGCGACCGGCTCCTGCGGCCCCTCCAGCGCCACACCCACGGGCCCCTGAGGCGGCGCCCCGGGCGGTGCCCCGACGGCCGCGGACGGCGCTCCAGTGCCCGCATGGGGGCCTCCCGCCGCGGGGGGTACCGCGAGGTTCGGATTGGTGTCGCGCGAGTCGTCCTCGGCGCCCGCGTTCCCGCCGAACGCCCCGGACCGCGTCCCACCGGGCGGCTGCTGCGCCTGCCCGGCCGGCTGCGGGCCGCTCGTCGGGTGCTCCCCGGTCCGAGCACCGCCGGCCGGCTGCTGCGTGCCGGCGGCAGAACCACCACCCTGCGCGGGATGAGCCGACCCGCCCGCCTGCTGCGGATGGACGGTCTGAGGTCCGCTGCTGGGTTGCGGTCGGACGTCTCGGGGTCCGCTGGTGGGTTGCGGTCGGGCGGTCTGGGGTCCGCTGGTCGGTTGTGGCCGGGCGGTCTGGGGTCCGCTGGTGGGTTGGGGCCGGACGTCCTGAGGACCGCCGGATTGTCCGGTCCCGGTCGCACCGGCCTGGCCGGTCCCGCCTTCGCCGGCTTGCCCGGTCCCGGTTTTGGTGCTTTGTCCCTGCCCAGTCGTGCCGGCTTGCTCACGCCCGGTTGTCGTCGCGCCTGGGCCGACCTGCCCGATCGCGCGCGTCTTCTCGCTGTCGCCGACTTGCCGCGCTGCACCGGGCTCATCGCGTCCACCGGCGGGTGTGCTTGCCTTGCTGCCGCTGCCGGGCTTCGTCTCGTCGGACGTCTTCGACCCGCTGGAGGGTTTCGTACCGCCGGCAGGCTGCGCGGTGGCGGCGGCCTGCGTCGCGCCGTACGGTCGGGCCCCCACGGACGGCCGCCCGCCACCGGCCGGCTTCGTCTCTCCGGACGATTGGGAGCCCTCCGGCGGTTGCGACGAACCGCCCGATGCCTGGGACCCCGCCGACGGCGCCGAGGAACCGCTGGACGGTTGCGACGAACCACCGGTCGCCTTGGAACCCCCGGGTCCCGAAGATTCGCCGGGGCCTGAAGATCCGCCGGGGCCCGAAGATTCGCCGGATTCCGAAGATCCGCCGGATCCCGAGGAAGCGCCGGACCCCGTAGATCCGCTGGGTCCCGGAGAACCGCTGGGCTTCGGAGGGGAGCCGGTGTCCGGGGTGTTCCTGCCCGGCGCCGGTGGCATCGGGAGGCGGATGGCCGTGGTGCGGTCGGGGCCGGGATCGGCAGTGCTTCCGGCGGTGCTTCCGGCGGTGCTTTCGGCAGTGGGTTCGCCGGTGGTCTCGGCGGCCTCCGCCTCGCTCTCCTCAGACGTGCCGGAGCCCTCACCAGGGGGCTCGAACGTCAGCTTCGGGATGATCCCGGTAGCTTCCGGATCGAAGGGCACGTCTGAGTCCTCCTTGTCCCCGCGCGCGTCCGGGGAACCCGTGGTCCCCGGTGTCGTCACGCCATCGCTGTCCCGTTGCCTCGCGTTGACCATCATGCGGTCCTGGACGACCCCTGAGTGACAGCCGGTCGACCTGTATCGCCGAATCCGAGAATCTTACGCAGATTTCCGAAGATCAACAGCGCCACGAGCAGCTCACTGGCCAGCAGCCCGTATCCCACCGCGTTCACCCCGGCGAAGGGGAACAGCGCGAGCGTGGAGACCAGCACCAGGACGGCCAGCCCGATCTGTACGGTGGCCAGCGTGCGCGCCCTGCTCTGGGCCCGCAGCGCGCTCAGGTAGACCTCGATCAGCACCCGGGGCAGTACGGCGAGCGCCATGAGCCGCAGCAGCGTCGTGCCCTCCTCGGCGAAGGCGGGCCCGAAGACGGTCAGGATGAGCGGCGCCCCGGCTATCGCCACCGTGGTGATCGGTATGACGATCATGAAGGCCCGCCGCAACGCCCTCCGGCAGTTCTCCGCCAGCTGGGACCGGTCGAAGGAGCCCTCGACGGTCAGTGACACCGCCATGTTCATGGCCAGCAGTTCGATCATGCTGGCCAGGGTGTGCGCCATCGAGAAACGCCCGAACGTGGCCTCGCCCACCTGGGTGGCGATGACCACGGGCACCAGGTAGACGATGGCCAGGATCGACAGCGTCCCGGGGAAGTCGCCTGCTAGGAACCTTCCAATTTCGCGCAGACGAGGAGGCTGCTGCTCCGTGCCGGCCTGCCGGGTGTGCCGGGGCACCACGATGCCGAAGATCAGGAAGTTGATCGGGATCAGGGCGAGCGCGGTCGGGACGACCCAGGACACGAAGATGCCGCCCGAGGGCAGCGCGCCGGCCAGCGCCACCAGCAGCCCCATCTTGACCAGGCCGAAGATGAGGTTGTTGAGCGGTACGAACGGCGCCCTGCGCAGGCCGGTCAGGACGACGTCCTGGAGGGTGAAGACCGCCCACACCACCACGGACGCCAGGAAGAACAGCCCGGGCCCGAACCCGGCCAGCACGGAGTAGGTCTCGCCCCACAGCGGCAGCGTCAGCAGGAAGCCGACCGCGGCGACCCCGCCCGTGGCGGCGGCCAGGCCGTACCCGCGCAGGATGAGCTCGGGCGTGCGGCGGCCGGCCACCGGCAGGTAGCGGGCGAGCGCCCCGACGAACCCGAGCGCGACCAGCGACGCGAACAACCGCATCGCGGTGATCACGGCCTGGCCGCGGCCGAACTCCTCGGGGGAGTAGTAGTGGGCGGCCAGCAGCCAGTAGCCCATGCCGAGCACGCCGGTGATGACGGTGTTGGCCATGAGCGCGTAACCCTGCCGGAAGAGCGGGTTGCGCAGGTCGACGAGGATCCGTCCCCAGACCCTAGACATTGCCGCGCACCCGCTGCAGGCCGTACCGGGTCCTGCGCACGACGGCGTACCCCTTGGTGAGGATGCGCTCGCGCATGTAGATCAGAGGTACGGCGGTGCCTTCGACGGCGCGCTTGAACATGTTGATGGTCGTGCCCTTGCCGACCGTCAACCGGGGGATGGCGAGCATGTCGTGCCGGTCGGCGGCGATCGTGTTGCTGACGGCGCAGGCGGCGAAGTAGCCGGCCTTGCGCACCTCACGGCGTACGCGGGCGCTGGAGTAGCCGTAGGGGTAGGCCATGGTGGCGACCGGCGCGCCGATCTTCTCCTCCAGCAGGCCCTTGTTCCTGCGCAGTTCCTGGCGCAGGTCTTCGATGCGGAGCTGGTCGAGCTGGGGGTGGCTGTGGCTGTGGCCGCCGATCTCGATGCCGGTCTGCGCGGCTTCGCGGGCCTGGCCCCAGGACAACATGTCGTCCAGGGGCCTGCCCGCCGCGTCCTTGCCCGCGTCGGACACCCAGCCGCTGGTCAGGAAGACCGTGGCGGGGAAGTTGTAGCGGTCGAGCAGCGGCAGCGCGTGGCTGTGGAAGTCGGCGTAGCCGTCGTCGAAGGTCACCACGATCGGCTTGTCGGGCATGGAGCGGCCGTTGTTCTTGTTGAGTGAGGCCACCAGGTCGCCCAGCGTGAGCGGGGTGAAGCCGTGCTCCGACAGGTAGGCCAGCTGCTCGGCCAGGTCGGAGGGCCGCACCGCGTGCGGCCGGGTCTCGTCGGTGGGGTTGTCGGTGACCGAGTGGTACATCAGGATCGGGACACGGATCATGAGCGTGCCGCCTTCAGTCGTGCCGTGCCCACCACGTAGCCCCAGGTCGTCCAGGCCAGCCCGATGACGATCGCGGCAGCTCTGCCGAGCCCGCCGACGTCGCCCCTCAGGGCCTCGCCCACCCCGCGCAGCGCGCCGAGCGGCAGCGTCTTGATCGCGTGCGCCCGCTCGCTGGCCAGGCCGTCCTGGGTGCCGACCTCCTGCGTCACCAGGGCCTTCGACAGGCCCTCCGCGTAGCACCTGGACCGGAAGTAGGCGAAGCCCTCGCGCTGCTCCGACACCTTGTGCCCGATCACCGCGCGCGGCTCGAACAGCATGACGGAGCCGGGTTTGCGCTGGGTCAGCCGGATGCAGAACTCGGTCTCCTCGCAGCCCAGCGGGCGCGACTTGCGCCCCTGGACGCTGCGCCCGATGCCGCTGTGGAAGCCGCCCACCTCGGACACGACGTCGCGCAGGAAGGCGGCGTTGCCGCCCATCACGTTGCGGATCGGCGCCCTGACCGCGGGCATGCCGCGGTAGGTGCAGCCGACCGTCCAGTCGAACTCGTACGGGAACCACCGCGGCCGCCTGCCGGACGCCCACAGGGGGTCGGTGCGACCTCCCACGCCCACCACGCCGGATTCCTGGAAGCCCTCCTCCAAAGCCTCCAGCCATCCGGCATCGGCGACGGCGTCGTCGTCGAGGAACGCGACGATCTCACCGTTGGCCGTGGCCACGCCGGTGTTCTTGCCTCCGGACAACCCCTGCTCGTGCGTGTTCTCCACCACGATGGCCTGTGGATATTCGCGCTTGAGCTTCAGGTGCAGGTCGGGGTTGTGGTCGACCACCAGGATCAGCTCGTGGGCCGGGCGGGTCTGGTTCTCGACCGACTCGACTGCCTGCCTGATGTCCTCCCACCGGTCCTCGGTGTAGACGCAGATGACAACAGACGTGTTCACAACGGTCCTTTGTTATGCGACGCCTCGGTCAGCGGCAGTGGCGGTGGTGGGCTCAGGCTGGGGCGGGGAGGGCTGGCGGCGCCACTCCTTCAGGATGGTCCGCAGCACGCGGAAGCCGTCGCGTACGACGTGCAGGTTGCTCTCGCCGTGGATGCGGTTGCGCTCGTGACTGGGCACCTCGTGCACCTTCAGCCCGGCCTTGGCCGCGCGCACGTTCATCAGCGTCTCCACCTCGAAGCCGTCGCAGTCGAGGTCGAGCACCTCGAGGTGGCGGGCCCAGAAGGCGTTGTAGCCGTAGCACAGGTCGGTGTACTGGGTGCGGTACATCACGTTGACGATGCCGGTGAGCACCTTGTTGCCCAGACGGCGGTTGAACGTCAGGTCGTCGCTGCCGCCGCCGGAGGCGTAGCGCGAGCCCTTGACGAAGTCGGCGCCGGTCACGAGCGCGCCCACGAAGTTGATGATCTCGTGCCCGTCGGTCGAGCCGTCGGCGTCGATCATCACGATGATGTCGCAGGTGCACGCGGCGAAACCGGCGGCCAGGGCGTCGCCCTTGCCCTTGCCCGTCTGCGCCACGACCTTCACGTTGGGGCGGAGCCGCTTGGCCACGGCGACCGTGTCGTCGACGGAGTTGCCGTCGACCAGCACGATCTCGTCGACCCACTGCGGGATGGTGGCGAAGACGTGCGGCAGGTTCTCGGCCTCGTTCATCGCGGGCACGACCACGCTCACCGTCGGTGAGATGGCCAGGTGCGGCGTCACGGGAGTGAAGCTCGACGGAGGTGGCATCGAGCGCAGGGGCGTGGCCTGAAGCTTGCCGTTGTGCTTGGTTATCTCGGGACTCATGGCGAGGGATGTCCTTCCGGGACCCTCCCGTACGTGCCGGACGAGATCGTTCCCGGGTGCTACGGGAACGACATAACCGGGGTGCCGCGCACGGGCGGGTCCTGCGTGGAGTGTGAGGGTGTGGTGCTGGTGCTGGTGCTGGTGCTGGTGCTGGTGCTGGTGCCGGGGGTGGGAGCGGTCAACTCGCTCCCGATGCCTCCTTGACTACATTGGGTGACTCCTGCTGCTGCACTGAGGTGCGCACCCGACCAAAGCCCTTGAGGACACGGTCGGCCGCCCTATAAAGAGACGGCCGGTCCATGACAATTGTTCGGGCCTTGTTGAAAGGAGTTCTGCCGATCCAGTGCACCGCCGCGGTGGCGGACGGTCTGGAGATGCGGCCTTCGGCGACGTACAGGACCCCGCTCTTGAGCCAGTCTTTGTACTCCTTGCCGCCCTTGCCCATGTCGACCATGTGCAGCCCGTCGTTCGCGGCGGCCTCGGCCATCTGGAGATGGTGCACGATTCCCGGCGAATATCGGGCGAACTCGGTGTCGTAGGCGGGGAACCACCCTACAAGCGTGGTGGCCGTACGGAGGCCGAAATGTCCGGCCACCGGAACGTCGCCCGCATAGAGCATGGTGAGCACGCCTCCGAAATCCGATGACTTTTCGGCATGCATCATTTCCGTCAGCTCCACGATCCACGGCTGGGCGAACCTGTCGACCCGCCCGGTCCTGCGGTACTGGTCGGACTTCCAGGCCAGCAGGGTGCGCAGCACCTCGGGGTCGGCGGAGGCCCACGCGAGGCGCAGCTCGCCCTGCTCCCTGCCGAGCTTGCGCTCCTTGTAGCGGACCGTCTTGAGGTTCTTCGGGGAGTTGGCCTTGACCTGGTCGATCCAGGCCGCGAACCCCGACGTGAAGTCCATGACCGGGGCCGGCCGCACGTCCTGCTCGTAAGGGGCGAACGTGGGCTGCCCCGCCACCAGGTGGTCGAAGTCGAACACGCTGAGCTTGCAGGCCCGCAGCAGCGCCTTGGCGTCGAGCCGCAGGTCCGGCGCGGCGATCAGGCCGTGGCAGGTGGTCAGGAAGCCGCCGAGGGGCTTGCCGATGCCGAAGCTGTGCCGTTCGTAGGGGAAGAAGCCGGCGATGCCGTCGCCGTCGGAGATGACCGCCACCCTCACGTAGTCGCGCAAACGGTCCATCGCGACGGCGAACTCGACCGACAGGAACGGGTTGTCCAGACTCGGGTCCGCCTTCTGCAGCTCCCGCCACCGGGCGCGTTCGGAGTCCCCGAGCTCTCCCGGCCGAACTATCTGGATGTTCACCTTGCCCTGGCCCCCTGTTCGGTCTGCATGCTCTTCCCCCGGTACAACACGCGAAGCACGTACATGAACCCTCCGAGCACGGCCACGGTGGCCACACCGGCTCTCGGCGACCACGCGTTGAAGAGCAGCATGGCCTGAGCGAGAAGCACGTTCAGCACGAGGCTCGCGGCGGCCCCTACTGATACTGCGGCAAGGGGGTCACGATCACGCAACAGTCCCACCACTGCGGCCCCGGGAACGAACAGGAGGAACAGAGAGATCAAGAACGGGCGCAGCGGGGTCTCGATGTCGAACAATGCGACGATCGCCCCAGCTATGCAGGCGATCGCCAGCACCCACGCCAGCGCTCTGCGGTGCTTGAGCATCTCCTGTCTCTCTCCTGATCTTCCTGGTAGGAGCGTGTTTGATCGCAGTTCATGGGACCAATCAGCGCCTGGGCACGTCAATGCCGACGCTTGGTGACGCTGACCGGTTCACCAAGCGGCCGAGTTTTCTCGTGTGAGCTTCAACACACGGTCAAGTGCTCTTCGGCCCCGGAGTGGTCTCCAAGCAAACCAGGATGCCCTATGGGGCGCAGGATGTTCGAGCCAGGGCCGGAATTATGCCTAATTGTCGTCTAAGTTTCGATCTACCGGCTTGTGGTGCGCACTTTACCTGTTCACGTCGTCCATGGTGTCCACGGAGGAGCTCTCCGCTCCGGCGGTGGGCGTCTCGGGCGGCTCCGAGATGTCCGTGGGCACATCGCCGTCCGGCGCGTCGGTGGCCGGCGGCCCTTCCTCGGCCACCCACGACAACGAGCAGGACCTGGTGCCGCCGTTCGAGGTGACGGCCACCCGGCCGCTGCCGGAGACGGCCGGGTCGACGACCGTCACCACGACCCGTACGGAACCGCCCGCCCTGATCGACCCGCTCGCCGGACGCACGTCCAACCCCTGTGAGGCGGTGGCCACCCAGGAGACCTTGGCGTTGCGGGCGCTGAGCCCGATCGTGGCCGGCCCGTCGATCCGGTCAGGGCACGAGGCGACGAGCTTCGCACCCGGCGCGGGCCTGCGCCTGGTGGCCGTGGGGACGGGGGCGGGCCTGGTGCGGGGCCGTGTGGCGACCGGCCGCCCGCTCGGCGTGCGCCTGGCCGGCCGCGTCGCGCTCGGCGTGGGCGAGGGCGAGAACGCGGCCTCCTCCTCGTCCTCCTCCAGAACGGGGTCGGGGGAGGGACTCCACGTCACGGAGAACGCCGGAGAGGGCTTCGACGGCAGCGCGGAGCCACTGGAGACGTCACGGCCGTTGATCGCCACCACGGCGCCCGTCGCGGCCAGCAGGCAGGCCCCGGCCAGCACCACCGGAGCGAGCCGGCGCGTCCCCCGGCGGCGCGAGCGGCCCTCGGCGGCCACGGGGAAGCCCGTCCGGTCGAAGGTGTCGCCCCGATCGGTGATCAACGTACGGGTCTGGTCGCGCTCCGGGTTGACGCACGTGTCGACCACCCGGCGGCGCAGCGAGAGCGGCGCGAACGCCACCGGCACCATGTCCAGCAGCCGGAGGGCCGAGATCTGCCGGTGCCGGCCCTCGGTGCACACCTCGCATCCGCCGATGTGCCCCGACAACCGCCGGCGCAGCAGCGGCGTGAGCGGACCCTCCCACGAGTCCACCATCGCCGACAGGTCGGGACAGTGCGCCCGGCCCGTCCTGGCCAGCACCACGGCGGCCGCGGCGTTCTCCAGGTGGTCGCGCGCGCGGCCCAGCCTGGAGGTCACCTGGCGCGAGGTCAGCCCGAGCACCGCGCCCGCCTCGGCCGGGGTCAGGCCGTGGCGCAGCGACAACACCAGGACCTCGCGCTCGTTCCTGCTCAGCTCGCCCAGCGTCTCGTGGACCAGGTCGGCCAGTTCCGGGTCGTCGTGCTCGGCGGGATCCGGCAGCGGCATGCCCTCCACGGGGGTGCCGCTCCGGTGCGACAGCCTGGACCGCACCTGGAACCGGGTCAGCGCGTACAACCAGGCCCGCAGCCTGACGGGTTCCTTCAGCCGGTCCACGCACCCCTGCGCGGTCACGAGCGCGTCGTGCACGGCGTCCCCGGCGACCTCCCGCTCCTCGATGAGGGCGCAGGCGTAGTCGTGCAGCCGCTCGCCGTACGAGTCGTACAGCTTGGCGGGGGCGTCGGCGTCCGCGCGGCGCAGAGCCTCAACGAGTTCCTGGTCGTCGGCTCGGTCGACGGTCGGCCATCCAGGCACGGATTCCCCTCCCCGCGGGTCGTACGGGCACTCAGCCCCACGCGGAGAGGACGCCGTCCCTTTCAGGCCGGTTCGCCCGCCATACCCAATGGGCATGAGGGGGACCGGGCCCCCTCACGGGTCAGCCGTCGCAGTTGGGCGAGCAGAGGCGGCGCTCCATGCCCTGGAGGAAGAAGTCGCGGACCTGCAGGATGTCCTTGGCGATGTATGCCTCGCCGCCCGTGGCCCTGGCCAGCGCGTCCATCTGCCGCTTGCCCTTCTCGGCCTCGGGGCCGAACGCGATGAGCAGGATGCTGATGGGCCGCTTCGGGTTGTAGGTCTTCTTCAGGTACTGCAGGATCTCGGCGTTCTTGACGCCGCCGTCGGGATCGTCGTTACCGGCGCCGTCCGTGAGGATCAGCAGAGTGTTGATCTTGTCCTGCCGGAACGTCTTGGTCAGCTGCGCGTAGGCGGCCTTGATCGTGTCGTTCAGCCCGGTGTCGCCCGTGGGCTTGGCCTGGATCTGGCTGAACGTCTTGGCCAGCGCCTGCTTGCGGAGTGTCCCGTCGATCGACTCGCTGAGCGGACCGACGGACACGAGTTCCTTCCAGTCCTTGTCCCGTCCGTCCAGATGGGTGGAGAACGTCCACAGACCCACCTCGGAGTCGGCGGGGAAGAGCCCGAGACCCTCTGTAGCGATCTTGTTGATGGCCTGCATGCGGGTCATGTCGGTGCCGGGCACCGGCAGCGCCATCGTCCCCGAGACGTCGAGAAGGGTGAGCAGCCTGGTGCCGAGGTTCAGCCTGGACCAGGTCTGCACCATCCGCGCCACGGTCGCGGTGTCCGGCGGCTCCAGGGCGGTGGGCGGGTCGGCCGGGAATCCGTCCTCCTCCGACAGCGCGTCGCCCGCCTTGCCGTCGGTGCCGCGGAACCCGGCGTTGCGCAGGGTCTTCGCGGCCGACTCCGTGGTCAGGTGCTGCTTGAAGTCCGCCGCCGCCTTCAGCACCGCCGGGTCCTTGGCCAGGATCGTGACGGGGTAGTCGAGGCTGAGCGTGCCTTCCTTCGGATAGAGCGCCACCACGGGCGCCTCCGGCTTCTTCTTGTTGTGGGCGTGGATGGCCTGCTCGGAGGTGACGCCGACGGGCACCCTGCTGCTCTTCACCGTGAGGCTGGCCAGCAGCGCCGTCGAGTCGGGGGCGAGTTGCCCGGACAGCTCCTTCAGCGCCCCGACGAGCGCCTTGTCCTGCTTGGCCTCCTTCGCGGTGCCGGCGGCGGCGAGCAGCGCGGCCAGCCCGGCGGAGTTCTTCTGAGGGTCGAGGGCCAGCACGCGCACCTTCTTGCCCGGCCCGTCCACGTTCGCGACGTTCGCCGCCGCGATCATCGCGCCCCAGCTCGGCTGCAGCGTGTCCGCGAGCTTCGGCGCGGCCGACTTGGCGGCCGCAAGCACCACGGGTGACGTCGCGATCGACCCCTCGACCTGCGGCAGCGCCGCGCCGCCCGCGGTCTGGCGCATGCTCTCCATCAGCAGGCTGGAGTCGGCCACCCAGAAGTCGGCCGGCACCTTGCCCGCGGCCAGCGCGTTCGCGGTCTTCGCCGCCGCTTCCTTGGCCACGGTCACCTCGACGCACTTGCTGTCGATCGAGTGCATGGCCTTGGTGTAGTTGCCGGCGATCTTCTTGAGCGCGGGGTGGATGTCGGGCGTCGCGACGACCCGCAGCGGCAGCTTGCCGCTGGAGCAGTCGTGGTTCCTGTTGAAGATGACGAACGCGGCGACGCCGAGGAGCACGGCCATCGCGACGGCCCCGGCCAGCGGCACGAGCACCCTGCCGCGACCGTTGCCGGAACGCTTGCGCGGGGGTGGAGGTTCGCCGGCCCGGTACCCGCCGTCGAGATCGTCTGTGCGGTGTCGCCCCACGATGCCCTCTTAGGTGTGTTGGAACCTTCCGGAGACCCTAGCGGGAGAAGCTCCGCAATACTCCGGGAACGATACTCGGTGCGGTTAGTGTGGCAAAACAGCCCTTTTGGTGCGACGATGACGCTGCGTTACCGTCAATGGCAGCATGCGTGACCGCGCCAGGCGCGCCTTCCCTCGCGTACGGCGACCGCCGCGAGAGCGACCGCGACGGCCGGGTCCACCCACCACCAGCCGATCGTGTTCAGCCACAACCCGGCGAGCACGCCCGCCGCCATGGCGGCGCAGATGAGGTTCTGCGTGCCCTCGCCGGCCGTCGACGGCGAGGCCAGCCGTGCGCCGAGCCGCCGCTTGGCGATGCCCAGCACCGGCATGCTGACCAGGCTGACGGCCGTCACCGCGATCCCCAGCGTGCTCGGCACCGCCCGGTGCCCCGCTCCGAGGTCGTAGGCGACGTGGATGACCAGATAGGGCGCGAGCATCCAGAAGCTCACCGCGACCGCGCGCCTGGCGGTGGTCTCCGCGCTTGGCGACAGCGTGCGCGCGCCGGTGAACCGCCACACCACGATCATGCTGGCCGCCGCCTCCACGACCGCGCAGAGTCCCCATCCGATCAGGGCGACGGAGTGGGCCACGAGACCCGCCGCCAGGCCGAGCGTGCTTTCCACGCCCAGCCAGACGAGCGTAGCCACCGAGAGCGAGCGAGCCGCGCGAGCGGCGCGCATCCAGTCTGCTGACGCGGCCGGATGCTCACGAATCCGCTGGTCAGGCACCATGAACCCCCGAACTCCCGGCTATCCGGCCGTCGACAGCGTTACGTAACTTACCCACTACAGTCCGTGACTCCAGATCATACGGGCAAAGGATGTTCAAGGTTCACCGCATAATGGGCGAAGATCGTCAGATAGGGGGAGACGGTTGCCGTTCACGCCCAGTCACATCGCGGCGGTGGTGCCGCTGATCGCATCCTCCCGGGTGCGCAGGTTCGCCGATCCGTGGGCGCTGGCGCTGGGGACGATGGCGCCCGACCTGCCGTTGTTCCTGCCGTACCTGCCCGACTACACCGACTGGCACTCCTGGACCGGCGTCGTCACCCTCGACCTCGCCGCGGTGCTCGTCCTGCTGCCGCTGTTCCACATCCTGTTCAGGGACCCGCTGGTCGCCCTCCTGCCGGCCGCGCTCGCCGGCCGCGCCGCGCTCCTCGCCCCCGAGCGGCTCAGGATCCTGCCGATGGCCGCCGGCGCGGTGATCGGCGCCGCCTCTCACGTGCTCTGGGACTCCTTCACCCACTCCACGGGGTCGGTCGAGTGGGGCGGCTGGCTCGACGTCGTCGTCCTCGGCGAGCTCCCGCTCTTCCGCCTCCTGCAGTACGTCTCCTCCGCCATCGGGCTGGCCGCCGTCGTGTGGTGGTGCCGGCGCGGGCTGTCCAGGATGCCCGCCGCCCCGGTCCCCGGCCGCCTGCGGATGGCACCCCGCGCGCGGTGGTCGGTGCTGGCCGCGTGCGCGTCAGGCGCGGTGGCGGGCGCCCTGCTGTGGCCGCTCGTCGACGAGCCCAGCCCCGAACTCGGCCTGCCCAGCGTGCTCACCAAGACGGGCGCGGGCACCCTGATCGGCCTGTGCCTCGTCCTCACCTGCTACGCGGTGGTCTGGCAGGTCAGGCGGCGCATGGCAGTATCAGAAGGTGCTTGAGTACGTCACCGACCCCGGAGACCAGCGCCTGACCGACTACACCCGGCTCAGGGACGTGGAACTGCGCAAGAGCCTGGAGGCCGAGCGCGGGCTGTTCCTCGCCGAGGGCGAGAAGGTCATCAGACGCGCCATCGCCGCCGGCTACCCGATCCGCTCGGTCCTGACCACCCGCCGCTGGCTGGCGCCCCTGCAGGACGTGCTCGGCGACGCCACCGTCTACGTGGTGAGCGACGAGATCATGTCCGGCATCGCCGGCTTCCAGGTCCACCGCGGGGCGCTGGCCTCGATGGAACGCCTTCCCCTGCCCGCCGTCGAGACCCTGCTCAAGCGGGGCGGCCGGCGCATGCTCGTGCTGGAGGACCTCGTCGACCACGCCAACGTGGGGGCGATCTTCAGGTCGGCGGCGGCGCTCGGCGCCGACGGCGTCATCCTGTCGCCCCGGTGCGCCGACCCGCTCTACCGGCGGGCGGTCAAGGTGTCGATGGGCGCGGTGTTCTCGATCCCGTACGCGCGGATGGACGACTGGTTCGAAGGGCTCGCCCAGCTGCGCAAGGCGGGCTGCAGGATGCTGGCCCTGACCCCCGACCAGAACGCCGTCCCCATAGACGAGATCGCGGTCGAGGGACGGGTGGCGCTGCTGCTGGGGGCCGAGGGCGACGGGCTCTCCTCCCACTGGCTGCAGGAGGCCGACCACGCGGTGTGCATCCCCATGAGCGCGGGGGCCATGACGGCGGGGGTCGACTCCCTGAACGTCGTGGCGGCCGCCGCCATCGCGTGTCACGGGCTGATGCGCGCGTCGCGCTGAATGCCGCCCGCGGCCGGGCCGGGCGACGTTTAGGACGCGCACACGGGGCACGGAGACGGGATGCATCCTGTACAGAAGGCCGCCTCGCTGGGGATGGGCCTGCTCAGTGGCGCCCTGGCGACCCTGCTGTTCCGGCGGATGTGGAAACTGGCCGCGGGCGAGGACGACTCGCCCGACGCCGAAGACCTCGACCGCGACCTGACCGAGATCCTGGTCGCCGCCGCCGTGCAAGGGGCGCTGTTCGGCCTGATCAAGGCCATCGTGCACCGGGCGAGCGCGAAGACGTTCCGGCGCAGGGCGATCCGGAGCGGGCACAGCGCCTGACGACCGCTTCCGGCCAGGTCCACGGCGGGGTGGACTCTCGTACGATGAGGGCGTGCTTCGTTCCGTGTGGAACGAGCCCCCTCCTCCCGACCCGCCCGCGCGGGTCTGGCGGGACTGGGCGCTCGTCGGGGTGCTCGTGGCGCTCGCGCTGCTCGAAGGAGCCTTACGCCCGGACATGCCGTGGCGGGCCGTCTCCGTGATCGTCACCGTCGGGCTGGTGCCCACGTTGCTCTGGCGCAGGACCAGGCCGCTGCTGATGCTGGTGATCGCCTTCACCACCTCGAGCGTCGTCCCGCTGTTCCTGGACGGCGGCCGACCCGACGCGTACACGATGGTGTTCATGCTGATCCTGGTCTACGCGGTGTTCCGCTGGGGGTCCGGCCGGGAGATCGTGATCGGCGTGGCGGTGCTGCTCGCCGGGGTGCGCTTCTCGCTGGCCGGCGCGCCGCTCGCGCCGGCCGACGCCGTGGGCGCGTTCGCGGTCGTCTTCTCGGCCATGGCGCTCGGCGGGGCGCTGCGCTACCGGGCCAGGGCCCGCATGCGCGAGCTCGACCAGGTCAAGCTGCTCGAACGCGAACACCTCGCCCGCGACCTGCACGACATCGTGGCCCACCATGTCTCGGCCATGGCGATCCGCGCCCAGGCGGGCCTGGCGACGGCGGTGACGCGGCCGGAGGCCGCCACCGACGCGCTGCGCGTGATCGAGGCCGAGGCGACGCGCACCCTCGCCGAGATGCGCGCCATGGTGCGCGTCCTGCGCAAGCACGAGCCGGCGGAGCTGGCGCCCGGCCGGCGCGTCTCCGATCTGCGGCAGCTCGCCGGCCAGAGCCGCGCCGGCCCGTCCGTGGACGTCCGGCTGGCCGGAGACCTCGACGACCTGCCGCCGCCGGTCGGGGCCGCGATCTACCGCATCGCCCAGGAGTCGATCACCAACGCCCGGCGGCACGCCCGCCACGCCACCCGCATCGAGGTCCTGGTGGCCGCCGACGACACGACGGTGCGCCTACGGGTGAGCGACGACGGCGACACCGCCTCCCCGCGCCTGGTGTCCGCGCCCGGGTACGGGCTGCTCGGCATGATCGAGCGCGCCGGGCTGCTCGGCGGCACGTGCGAGGCCGGTCCGGGCCCCGAGCGCGGCTGGACCGTGACCGCGGTGCTGCCCAGGGCGGGGGCGGCGACGTGAGCATCCGCGTGCTCGTCGCCGACGACCAGGAGATCGCGCGTACCGGGCTCAGGATGATCCTGGACGCCCAGCCGGACATCGAGGTCGTCGGCGAGGCCGGCGACGGGCGGCGGGCCGTCGAGCTCGCGCGGCGGCTGCGTCCCGACGTGTGCCTGTTCGACATCCGCATGCCGCACCTCGACGGCATCGAGGCCACGCGCTCCGTCGCGGGGCCGGCCGTGGACGCCCCGCTGGCCGTCGTCGTCATCACCACGTTCGACCTCGACGAGTACGTCTATGCCGCGCTCAGGGCCGGCGCCCGCGGGTTCCTGCTCAAGGACGCGGGACCCGACCTGCTCGGCCAGGCCGTACGCGCCGCCGCGGGCGGGGACGCCCTCATCGCCCCGAGCATCACCGCCCGGCTGCTCGCGGCCTTCGCCGACTCAGGACGCGGCACGCCGCCCGCACAGCCCGTCGAGGCGCTGACGGAGCGCGAGGAGCAGATCCTGCTCACCGTGGCGCGCGGCCGTACCAACAGCGAGATCGCCGCAGAGCTGCACATCTCCCTCAGCACCGTGAAAAGCCACATCGCGAGCCTGATGACCAAGCTCGGCGTGCGCAACCGCGTCGAGATCGCCATGTGGGCCTACGAGACCCGCCGCGTCAGACCCTGACCGGCCGGCCCGCCCACCGCCTGCGGATGATCCATTCGGCCACGGCGAGGTTGACCGCCCAGCCCGCGCCCAGGAGCAGCGCCCTGCCGGTCTCGTCCGGGGGAGCGGCGGCGACGAGGAGCCAGAGCGCCTGCGTCACCGCCTGCGAGCCCGCGCCCAGGCCGAGCGCGTAGGCGCGGGCCATCCACGCGCGGTGGCGGGGGACGTCGCGGCGCAGCACCGCGGCGACGCCCAGCACGAGCGACCCGGCCATGACCGTGCCGAACCCGAGCCGGAAGGCGGTGAGCAGGCCGCCGTCCCCGGGAGGCAGCGCGGAGAACAGCGTCAGCCACAGGCCGCTCAGCGCCGCCACGAGCCCCAGCGGGACCAGGGCCCGGCCCAGCACCCGATGCCGCGGCCGCCATCGCCCGCCGAACTGGAAGGCGCCCAGCAGGGTGTACAGGGAGGCGCCGACGATGTGCAGGGTCACCGGGAGCGGCGTGGCGAGGAAACGCGCGTTGTCCGGTGTGACGCCGGCGCCGCCGCCCAGCTCGGCCAGCCGGACGGCTCCGGCCAGGATCGGGACGCAACCGAGCGCGATCAGGCCGGTACGCACCGACCAGGCCGATCCGGACCGCCCGCTCCCCGGGAGAGGCGTGGACTCATAGGTCATAGGCCGATCGTGACCGCGCCCGCGGGTACGGCGCATCGCCTGAAGGGCCCGGTCACAGGCGTCCGAAGGGCCGATGGCGACGTCGTACTTTCGGCTGTTACGCCCCCGCGCGGCGCTGTTCACACTGACGTTCACGGTGGTACGCGACCGGCGAGGCCACCCCCGGCAGAAGGAGAATCACGTGAAGGCGTTCGTTCTGCGCGCGTACGGCTCGCCCGACGTCATGGAGCTGAAGGAACTCGGCAAGCCGGAGCCGGGCGACGACGAGGTGCTGGTCAAGGTGCGCGCCACCTCCGTCCAGCCCTATGACTGGCACATGATGAGAGGCGAGCCGCGCCTCTTCCGCGTGCTCGGCGACCTCGGCCTGCGCCGGCCGAAGATCGCCGTTCTGGGCGCGGACGTGGCCGGCGACGTGGTGGCGGTGGGCAAGGACGTCACGGAGTTCGTCCCGGGAGACCCGGTGTACGCGATGCCCAAGCAGGGCGGCTTCGCCGAGTACGTCTGCGTCCCCGAGCGCGAGCTGGCGCCCAAGCCGGCGAACCTGTCGTACGACGAGGCCGCCGCGGTGCCCATGGCGGCCGGCACCGCCCTGCTCGCCGTGCGCGACCACGGGCGGGTGGGGCCGGGGGACAAGGTGCTCGTCAACGGGGCCTCCGGCGGCGTGGGGACGTTCGCCGTGCAACTGGCCCGCGCGTTCGGCGCGGAGGTCACCGGCGTCTGCGGTCCGCGCAACGTGGACCTGGTGCGATCGATCGGCGCGCACCAGGTCATCGACTACACGGAGCGGGACTTCACGCGGAACGGGCAGCGCTACGACGTGCTGATCGACATCGCGGGCAGCCGCCCCGGATGGGCGTGCCGCCGGGTGCTGACCGGCAAGGGAGCCCTCGTCGCCGTCGGCGGCCAGGCCGGGCGGTGGGTGCAGCCCGGCGGGCACGTCCTCTCGATGGTGGCCGCGGGGCCGTTCGTGTCGCAGCGGGTGTCGTCCGTGGACGTGGTGAACTGCGAGGAGACCAAGCGGAACCTGGTGACGCTGACCGGGCTCATCGAGGACGGGAAGGTGTCGCCGGTCATCGACAGGAGCTTCCCGTTCGCCCGTATCCCTGAGGCCGTCGCGTACCAGGAGAAGGGGCACGCCGCGGGAAAGGTCGTCGTCACGGTCGGCGGCTGAACCCGCCGGAGGGCGGTCGTCCTGTCAGGGCTGCTCGGCGTCGAACCAGTCGGGAAGCGTGTCGGGGTTGGTGACGAGCGGGCGGCTCATGATGGGGCTGCCGAGGCCCGTCTCCCTGATGTGGCGTTCGAGCGCGGGCGCCTGCGACGCGGTGGTGATGAGCGTGAGCTCCCAGGCGATCTCGTCATGGTGGGCGGTCGGGTGTGGCGTCTCGGCTATGTCGATCGACGTGGCCAGTCCGGCGCGGAAGATGCCGTTGGCCAGCACGGCCGCCCTTTCGTGGCCCTCGATCGTCGCGCGGACCTCGATGAATTCCGCCATGGTCGTCCTTTTCGAGGATGGAAGGGCCACCCTACTGCGCCGAGGCGCGTGGTCGCTGTGCTCCAGGTCACCTTTGGCGTTGCCGGCTGTTCGGATATAGCCCGTCCGGAAGTGCCCGGCCACGGCGTGACGAGCGCGGCGGCTCAGCCGAGGGCGATGCGGTCGCCCGCATGGTCGAGGAGCCGCTCGGCCGTGGTGAAGCGGCGCTCGCTCCCGTCGTTCAGCAGCACGCCCACCACCTGCTCACCACTGCGCTCACCCGCGAACAGCAGGCAGTAGCCCGCGGCCCTCGTGTAGCCGGTCTTGACCCCCAGCACACCGTCCGCGCGCGTGAGCAGCTTGTTGGTGTTGGTCCAGGTGTGCGCCCGGTGCACCTTCGTCTTGGCCACCCTGTGCACCGTGCGCCTGACCACGGTCGCGAACGTGTCGTCCATCAGCGCCCGCTGGGCCAGCTTCGCCTGGTCGGCGGCCGTCGAGTAGCCGCCGTTGCGCGGGGTGGGCATGCCGTCGGCGTTGGTGTAGCGGGTGTCGTCGAGGTCGAGGGAGCGGGCGGTGCGGTTCATCTTGGCGACGAAGGCGGTCTTGCCGGGGCCGTACTTCCGCGCCAGCGCGTTGGCCGCGTCGGCCCCTGAGGGCAGCATGAGCGCGTACAGCAGGTCCCTGACCGTGAGACGCTCGCCCTTGCGCAGGCCCGCCGTCGCGGCGCCGTTGCGGGCGGCGTACGACACGTCCGCCGCGGAGATCCTCACCGTGTCGCCGAGCCGGGCCTCGCGCAGCACGACGTACGCCGTCATGACCTTGACGAGGCTCGCGACCGGCATCCGGCGCGTCTGGCGCTTGCCGACGTGCACGTTACCCGCCGAGTCGACGACGTACGCCGCCTTGGCCGCCACGGCGGGCGCGTCCGCCGCCACGGCGGGGGTGGCGACCCCGACCAGCACAGTGACCACGACAGAACCCATGAAACCGGCTATACGCATGGCAATCATGGTGTCAGCAGATCAACGGTTCGTTTGCCTGACACGACCATAGGTATGGATCAGGCACGGGTAAATCGTTGATAGATCCGATATTGCGGGGGGCGGCGGCCATGGCAGGCAGGTTCATCATCAGCAAGGACGAACGGGGTGCTTTCCGCTTCGCGCTCGTGGCGAACAACGGGCAGACGCTCGCGGTCGGCGAGGGTTTCCCGACGAAGATGGCCTGCGTGAACGGCATCGAGACCGTACGCAGGAACGCCCCCGAGGCCGTCGTCGACGACCAGAGCGGGCAGGAGCCCCCGGTGCGGGCCCGTTAGGACACGAGGGCCTCGTCCTCGGAGTCCCGGCGGCGGCGACGGCGGCGGCGCACCACGAACGCGGCCACGGCGGCGACCGCCAGCACGGCCACGGCGGCGGCGGTGAGGGGAGACGCGGCGGCCAGCTGCAGCCACCCCCACACGATCGCCGTGCCGCCGAACCACCACAGCGGCGCCCACGTCAGGCAGCCCAGCGCGCTCGCGACGACGTACCAGGGGTAGGACACGCGCAGCGCTCCGGCCACCCACGGCAGCGTGTGGCGCAGCATGGGCACCCAGAAACACCCGTAGACGGCCAGCGCGCCCCACTTCTCGACGACCTGCTCGATCTTGGCGATGCGCTCGCGGCCCAGCCTGACGCCGATGCGCGAGTCGTACAGCTTCTCGCCGAGCTTGCGGCCGACCCAGTAGTAGACCTGGAACGCTCCGAACAGGGCGAGTATCAGGATGGCGCCGACCAGCCAGTAGGGGAGGCCGAGCCAGAACGGCTCGGCGAAGCCGTCGGAGACGGGGGCGATCGCACGTACCATCCGCAGCCACCCCTCCCAAAGCCTTAGGTCAGCCTTACCTTAATCAAAGCTCCGCCCACCTGCCATAGCGGGTGCAAGTCTCCCGCAACGGGTGCAACCAGGCGACAAGCGGGACTCAACCGCCCTGCCTCACTCTATGGGCGAGGCGAATGGGGTGTTGACGATGACGACGAGAAGCGCAGCCGCCCTGGCCAGCGGCACGGCGAACACGGCCAAGCTCTTCGTGGCCGCGCTCGCGTTCACCAGCGCCTACGTCGGCTTCTCCGCCTACCACAGCGCCGGCTCGGCCACCGAGCCGGTGACGACCATCACCCTGTCGGCCCGCGAGACGCCCATCTCCACCCCGGCCCGGCCGGCGTCCCCCGCCGCGAGGGAGGGGGAGATCTCCGTCAGCGCCGTGCCGGACGGCGGCGCCGGATGCGCCGGCGCGTACGTGGCCCGCAGCGTGGTCGTCAACCCCGACCCCGACCAGGCCGTGACGTACGCCTGGCGGCTCACCCGCTGGAGCCCCGTCAGCCGGACCTGGCGCACCTACCTGGTGGACCACGACGGCTCCGCCGCCGCCCGGCGCACCGTCGAGTGGCGGCCCCGGATCTCGGGCAACCCCGGATCGTACCGCGTCGAGCTGGCCGTCGAGAGCGCCGCCACCGTCAGGAGCGAACGCATCGAGGTCAGCTGTTGACCGACTGCCGCGCCGCCTGCACCCAGCGCGGCACGCCGACCCGCTCCGCCACCTCAAGGGCCTTGTGGTAGTGGTCACGCGCGGCGTCGGGCTGCCCGAGACGGATGGCGAGGTCGCCCAGCGTCAGCGCGACCGGCCACAACGCCACCACGCCGGTGCCGGCGCCCGCCACCCGGTCGGCGAAGGGCTTGAGCTTGTCGTAGCAGTCGATCATCCGCTCGCGGTCGTCCAGCAGCATGCCCGCCAGCGCCCGCCAGGTCATCACCAGCTCGTAGAGGAAGTCGGGACGGACGGGCGGCCGGGTGGCGGCCACGGCCCTGGCCTCGTCGAGCCGGCCCGCGGAGGCCAGGGCGAGGGCGTAGGCGTCGAGCGTCCACTTGGCGCCACGCAGGTGGGCCTCGGCGAGCCGGTCGACCATGCCGGCGGCCCTGCCGTCGACGAGGTGCAGGCAGAACGTCGTGATCAGCGGGAGGTCCTGGCGGCCCTCCAGCATGCCGGCCCGCTCGGTCATCCTCGCCGCGTCGCCGTAGGCGCGTTCGGCGCCCGCGTAGTCGCCGGCGATCATCAGGCGCTGGCCGGCGTACCAGACGACGACCGCCGCGGGCGCCGACAGGTCGTACTGCTTGGCCAGGCGGTCGGCGGCGGCGGCGTGCTCGTCGGCGGTCGTGAACTCGCCCCTCGCCGCCGCGCACTCCAGCAGCACCAGATGGGCCAGTGCCTGCGTGGCCATCTGGCCGGAGCGCTGGGCGACCTCCAGCAACTCCCTGCCGATGCTCTCGCGGGTGTCGACCGCGGGGATGTCGTAGGACTGGCGCAGCCGCCCGCTGAGCGCGGCCGCGATCAGCGCGGGGTCGCCGCTCTGCCTGGCCAGCTCCAGCGCCTCCAGCGACGCCTGCCGGCCCCGCTCGGGCGAGGAGGAGCCCTCCAGCTCCAGGGCGAGCGTGGTCAGCAGGCTCGCCCGCAGCCGCTGCTCGCCCTCGGGCAGCTCCATGAGCGCCCGCTCGGTGACGTCGACGATCTCCCACGCGGTGCGGGTGAAGTCGCGGGCCATGCCCTTGTGCGGCACGGCCAGCGAGGCCGCCACCTTCGCGGTGATCTCGAGGTCGCCCAGCGGCAGCGCGGTGTCCATGGCCTGGCGGCGCAGCACCCTGGCCGCCGACATGTCGCCGCACAGCGCCAGCGCCCTGATCTGGCGCAGCATGAGCGCCAGCCGCTCCTTGGTGCGCTCGCGCGCCCGCTCGCCGTCCTGGTCGTCGTTGCGCGAACGGTCGAACGCGGCGATGGCCTGCTCCCACAGCGTGGCGGCCTCGCGGTGGGCGAAGCGCCGCTCGGCCTGCTCGGCCGCCAGCCCCGCGTAGTGGACGGCCTTCTCGGCCGCGTCGGCGAGGGAGTAGTGGTGGGCGAGCGCGGCCACGTCGGACGGCGTGCGCTCCTCGATGACCGCCGCCACGGCGGCGTGCAGCCGGGTGCGGCGCAGCCGGGAGGCGTCGGAGTAGATCGTGTCGCGCACCAGGTCGTGGTCGAACCTGAGCAGCCCAGGCCCCGGCTCGGTCACCAGGCCGGCCAGCAGCGCGGCCTCCACGGCCTCGATGACGGCGTCCTCGTCGCCCGCCACGGCGATGAGCACGTCGAGATCGACGTCACGGCCGATCACGGCGGCCTGCAGCAGGATCTGCTGCGCCCCGGACGGCAGCCGCGAGATGCGCCGCCGCAGCACGTCGCGCACGCCGGAGGGCACCTGCGAGAGCACCTCGGTGGCGCTGGCCCGGTCGGCCGCGCCCTCGGAGTCGAGCAGGCGCACGGTCTCGCGGACGAAGAACGGGTTGCCGCCGGTGCGCTCGACGATCGACTCGACCGCGTCGTCGTCGATCTCGCGTACGCAGGTGGCCTTGACCAGCTCGGCCACGGCCTTCGGGTCGAGCCCCGACAGGCCCACGCGGACCGGGCTGAGCCGGGCGAGGGCGGCCAGCACGTCGGACTGGCGGTCGTCGAGCTCGCTCTCCCTGCAGGTCACCACGAGCAGCACCCGGCTGGTGGCCAGCAGGCTGGGCAGCGCCCGCAGCAGGGCCAGCGTCTGGTCGTCGGCCCAGTGGAGGTCTTCGAGCGTCAGCAGCACGGGCGACCTGCGCGCGACCCCCGCGAGGTAGCCGCCGACCGCGCGGTGCAGCCGGAAACCGCCGGACACCTCGTCCTCGTCGGGGTCGGGGGCGGCGTCGTCGAGCAGCGGCGCGAGCAGCTGGGCGTATTCGCCCGCGCCCGTCACGCCGATGAGCGTGCGCAGGATCTCGACCCACGCCCAGCCGGGCGGGGTGGCGCTGGAGTCGGGGCAGGCCCCGGACGCGGTGGTCCAGCCGTCGCCGGCCAGCCGGGTCTCCACCTGGCGCAGCAGCGTGGTCTTGCCCGCGCCGGCGACCCCGGTGACGATCGCGACCTGGAACCTGCCGGTGCGGGAGGCCGCCGTGGTCAGCCGGGTCAGCTCGGCGTCGCGGCCGACGAACGGCTCGGGCTCCAGCGGCGGCGGGTCGACGGGCGTGGCCGGCCTCGGCGGCCAGGTGTCGGTGACCGGCGCCGGCCGGGCGGGCCGCGCCGGGGTGGCCAGCTCGAGCTCGGGCGACTGGGCCAGGATGTCGGACTCCAGCTTGCGCAGCGCCGGACCCGGGTCGATGCCGAGCTCGTCGGCCAGGATGTTGCGCGCCCTGCGCAGCGCGGCCAGCGCGTCGCCCTGCCGGCCGCAGCGGTAGAGGCCGAGCGCCAGCAGCCGCCAGCCCTCCTCGCGCAGCGGATGCTCGGTGGTCAGCGCCTCGAGGTCGGGCACGGTCTCGGCGTGCATGCCGAGCCGCAGGCCGGTGTCGGCGTGCCGCTCGCGCGCCACGAGGCGCAGCTCGGTCAGCCGGTTGACCTCGGCCTCCGCCCACGGCTGGTCGGCGAAGTCGGAGTAGGGGGTGCCGCGCCACAGGCCCAGCGCCTTCTCCAGGCGGCCGCGGGCGGCCTGCGGGTCGCCCTCGTCGAGGTGCTCGCCCGCCGCGCGTACGAGCTGCTCGAACCTGAGCGCGTCGACCTGGTCGGAGGCCACGCGCAGTGCGTAGCCCGACGCGACCGTCACCAGCAGCCGGTTGGGCCCGCCGCGCGGGCGGCCCGGCTCCAGCACCCTGCGCAGGCGTGAGATGTAGACCTGCAGGCCCGACTGCGCGCCCTTCGCCGCGTCGTCGTCCCACAGATCGTAAAGAAGCGTGTCAACGGGCACGACCTGGCCTCTGGCCACGAGGAGCCGGGCGAGGACGGCCCGCTGCCGCAACCCGCCGAGGTCGAGTTCGTCGTTGTGTTCGTACGCCTCGACTGGCCCCAGAACTCGGAACGCCACCATGTCAGCCGCCACGCTATGCGGGCCTGCGAATCATGCACAAGGTCTTTACCGGCTTTGGGATTGTCACCGATTTCCCCCTGCGGCGGCTCGCGCATGGAAACCGCGTCCCCCCGGTGCGGTCGGTCGTTGCAGGGTGCCAGGACATGGTGTTCACCTCATGGTCGTGGTGCAGTGACCCGGAGCGCGTGCCGACGGCGGCCGGGCGCGGTGTGCGGCGCGTCCCAGGTCGCGGAACATCGTCGGCCCAGCGGGCCGCAGTGGTGGTCAAGAGGGGGCCTTCGAGATCGTGGACGGGGGCTCCGCGTCGGCGTCCCGGCCGTTGCGCCTGCGCAGAAGCGCCCATGCGCCCAGTGCCAGGCCGCCGAACGGGATCTCGATAGTGTAAGTCCAGAAGCCGAAAAGCAGTGCGGTCGCGATCGCGGGGGTGCCCTGCACCCCGAAGGCGATCAGCAGGGCGGCCACGCCGCTCTCCATGATCCCCGCGCCGCTCGGCGTGATCACGGCGCTGGTCAGGACCCTCGACAGCGCGAAGACGGCGATCGACTCGGCCAGGCCCGGCCAGGCGCCGGTGGCCTGCATGCAGGCGGCCATGATCGCCCACTGGAAGCCGAGGAAGAAGATCATGCCGAGTGACAGGCCGGGCCAGCGGGTCCTGACGACTCCTGCGGTGTCGGCGCGCAGCCGGTGGAAGGCCGCGGAGGCGTGCAGCTTCAGCCTCAGCAGCCTGGTGAGGCCGTCGAGCGCCCGGCCGAGCAGCGTGGCGGCGCGCTCCCAGTAGAGGGCAGCGGCCACGACCGCGCACAGCACGAGGATGGAGATCGCGCCCGTCCAGCCCGCCTTGGCGACGGTCGCGTTGGGCACCTCGTCGGCCATCAGCAGCGCGATGATGCCGACGGCCGGCAGGACGAATCTGAACAACGTGTTCCAGATGCCGCTGACCAGCGTCATGACCACGAAGGCGCGGTTGGTGAAGCCCCATCCCTTGGTCATCGCGAACGACAGCGCCACGCCGACCGCCCCGCCGAAGGGCAGGAGGTTGCTCACCGCGCTGCCCGCCGCGTTGAGGGTGAGGCCCTGCAGGTTGTTCAGCCCCGGCAGCGAGTTGGTCAGCACGAACGTGTAGGCCAGCAGGCTCAGCAGCCACAGCACGGCCATGATCGCGATCTCGCCCGCGCCGAGCGCGCCGAACACGGCCCCGATCTCGGCCCAGGAGACGGGCTTGCCGGTGAGCGTGCGCACGATCTGGGGCAGGTAGACCACGAGCAGCACGGCCAGCCCGAGCGACAGGACGGACAGGGTGATCTGGAGCCACTTGTTCTTCATCGGATACCTCCGAGGAGACCTCCGTCTTCAGGTGGGGGAGGAACCGGTCTCCTGCGGAGCCCCCCGGGTGTGCGGGTGGGAACTAGGTCGCCTACTGGTCGAAGGGATGAGTGAGGCGGGCGCCCGGAGGAAGGTCACGGCGAACGTACCACTCCGTGCCGAAGACCAGGCGATAGAGAGGGCGGGGGACCTTCAGCATGACGGCGAGGGTGCGGTCGCTGTCGCCGCCGCTGGCCTGCGAGGCGTGCGCGGCCATGGACGCCCTCTTCTGCTTCGCATATTTCCGGACATTGACGCGGTGAGTGATCGTCTCACTCGCCGAGTACGCGCTCTCGAACGTCCGTACGTCGAACTCCGGCGGAAACCGGTAGAACCGGCTGGCCAGCCGCAGGAGCCGGACCAGCGGATCGCGGTTGACCGTCGCCTCCAGGACGATCGGCGTCCGCGCGATCTCCGACGCCCGTCTGCCCACCCGGTGCACCTGCACGTGGTCGGGATGGCCGTAGCCGCCCGCCGGGTCGTAGATCGCCAGCAGGTCGGCCTCCTCCTCATGAAGGATCGCGGCCAGCGCCTTGGCGGCCTTCTCGGTGTCGGCGTCGATGAAGGCGTTGTCGGGCCGTTCGTCGGCGCTGCCGCCCTTGGGGCTCAGCCCCGAGTCGCCGTAGCCCAGGCACTCCACGCGGGCGCAGCCGAGCAGCGCGGCCGAGGTGTAGAGCTCCTTGAGCCTGGTCTCGCCGAGCGCGTCGCCGGGCTCCATCTCGGCCAGGCCGCGCTCGCCCGCCGTGGCCACCACGAGCACCACGCGGTGCCCCTCGGCGGCGAGCATCGCCATGGTGCCCGCCGTCAGCAGGGCCTCGTCATCGGGGTGCGCATGAAAGAACACAGCGGTACGTGGAGGCACACGCCCAGATTAGTCTGGGAGGGGTGCGGATCTTTCACGTGAGCGACTGTTACCTGCCCCGGCTCGGGGGGATAGAGGTCCAGGTCGCCGATCTCGTACGAGAGCAGCGGGAGGCCGGTCACGACGTCAGCGTGGCCACGGCGACCAGGGGAGAGCCGCTGCCGGGCGTGCGCAGGATCGTCGCCAGGATGCCGTTCGACCTTCCCGTGCACCCGTTCGGAGTGGGACATCTCACGCGCCGGCTCACCTCCGACCGGCCCGACGTCGTCCACGTGCACGCGGGCGCGGTCTCGCCGTTCGCCTGGATGGGGGTACGGGCCGCGGTGCGCGCCGGGGTGCCGTGCGTGGTGACCGTGCACAGCATGTGGGATCCGCTCACCAAGGGGCTCTACCGGCTGCTGGGGCTCGTGTTCGGCTGGCAACGGTGGCGGCTGGTCGCGACCACGGTGAGCAGCGCCGCCGCGGTCCCCATCCGCGACGTGGCGGGGCCCGGCATCCCTGTGCGCGTGGTGCCCAACGGGCTCGACCTGTCGGGCTGGGCGCCGCCGCCGGCGCCGCCCGCCCCGCGTGACGAGGTGCACGTCGTGGCGGTCGGCCGGCTCGCTCCGCGCAAACATCCCGTACGCCTGCTGAAGCTGCTGCAGGCGGCCCGCGCGCGCGTCCCCTCCCGGATCCCCGTGCGGGCCACGATCGTCGGCGACGGGCCCGCACGGGGCCGGATGGAACGTTTCCTCGCCAGGCATGGCATGACCGGCTGGGTCTCGCTGCCGGGGCGGCACACCCGGGAGCAGATCGCCAAGGTCCTGGAGTCGGCCGACGTGTTCGTGGCGCCGGCGCCGCGCGAGTCGTTCGGCATCGCGGCGCTCGAAGCGCGGGCGGCGGGGCTGCCCGTGGTGGCCAGGACGCAGAGCGGGGTCGCCGACTTCGTCAAGGACGGCACGGAGGGGCTGCTCGGGCGCACCCCGGGCGACCTGGCGCGGGCGGTGGCGCGGTTGTGCGCCGACCCCGTCCTGCGCGGGTCCATCGCGGCGCACAACCGTGCCACGCCGCCTGCCGCGGGCTCGTGGCCGGCCGTGATCGAGGGCTTCGACCGGGCGTACGCGCAGGCGATGTCCCTGCGCGGGCCCCGTAGTCCGCGCGGTCAGTCGCGGCGCAACACCACGTAGCCGCCGCGCTCGAACACCTTCTCGTACCCCTGGGCCTCCCGCTCGGCGACCGCGGAGAGCTGCTGCTCGGGCGAGCCGAAGGGGTACTCCCAGCGCGCGGTGTCGGCCACCACCCACGGAGCGCCGTGCGAGGTGGGCCCCCACAGCAGGACGGTGGTCCTGGACGTCAGCGCCGGGCCGGCGGAGTTGGCCGCCTCGACGGTGACCCCCGAGGGCACCCGGGCGACGGCCTCCGCCGCGGCGGCCGCCCTGGGCTCGGTGTAGAAGTCCGGACGGTGGAGCTGGTCGAGGGCGAACCGGGGCACGAGGGTGAGCGCGACCGCGCAGACGCCCGCCGCCCACGCGAGCCGGAGCGAGCGGTCACGGGGGCGCTTGACCAGCCGTGACAGCCGCGACAGGCCGTCCACGCCCGCGCAGAACAGGATCACCACGGTGAAGGCGCTGTAGTGGAAGTCCGCCTGCCACCACTGGGACCGGTCGGCCAGCATGCGCACCAGCACGTGCGGCAGCGCGACCAGCGACAGCGGCGAGAGCAGGCACAGCAGCAGCGTCGGCCACACCATCAGCAGCAGGGTGTCGACCTTGGCCTCCTCGCTGAAGAGGAGCAGCACCGCGCCGAGTGGGTCGCTCAGGATGCCGAGGAGCGCCCCGGGCAGGTCGTCCCCGAGATGCCCGTAGGCCCAGTAGTCCTTGGCGTCGCCGCCGAACACGGAGATCGTCAGGCCGCGTACGAGCAGCACGGTGCCGAGGCCGAGCAGCGCGGTGAGCACGCCGCGCCACCGGTCGCCGAGGGCGATCAGGCACGCCCCCGCGCCGATCACCATGAGCCCCATGTCCTCCTTGACGAGGAGGAGCGCGGCCATCGCCAGGAACGCGGGCAGCATGCGCCCCGCGTGGTAACGCTCGATCATGATCGCCGTCAGCACGGGGACGAACATGACCTCGTGCACGTCGAAGGCGACCGCCTGCGCGACGGGCCACGACAGCGCGTACGCCACGCAGACCAGGTAGGCGGGCCAGGTGCCGAGCACGCGCCGGGTGAACAGCCAGACGAACGGGATCGCGGCGGCGAACAACACCGCCTGCGCGACGATCAGCGTCCCGGGGCCGTCGTGGAGCCAGTAGAACGGCGCCAGCACCGCGTAGAGCGGCGTGAAGTGGTCGGCGAGCTGGACGTATTCCATGCCCCGGTCGCCGAACATGCCGCGCACCGGGATGTACGGGAGCCGCAGGCCCGCGTAGTTGCGCACCGCCTGGTCCACGATCACCAGGTCGAAGGTGCTGGCCCTGAAGGTGGCCAGCTTGACCAGCCCGAGTACGGCGTAGGCCACCGCGGCGGCGAGCGTGACGGCGCCCACCAGCACGCGGTGGCCCGGCAGCCGGCTCTTCCATGACGGTGCCCGCGCGCTGCCGGCCCCCACCGGCGTCGCAAGCAGTTGTCCCGTCACGGAAGGCAAGACTAGAACGAATCCGCCCGAACGGGGCACGGCCGCCGCGCCCTCCAGCCCCCCACGGGCGGAGCGGCGGCCGTGCGCCCGGCTAGGAGCAGGCGGCCGTGATCTTGCTGGTGAAGCCGTTCACCTTGCCGCTGAACTCGGAGACCGAGCTCAGGTCGCCGCCCTTCATCGAGTCGAACCCGGCCGCCAGGTCGTTCAGCGCGGAGGCGACCTCGCCGTCGTACTTGCCCGCGAGCTCCTTCGTCTTGTCGGCCGCCGTCTGCGAGGCGGTGCCGATGGCGTCGGTGTCGGAGGCGTTCTTCGTGACGGCGGTGCTCCACTCGCTGGCGATCTTGCTGGCCTCGCTGGCCGCGGTGTTGCAGTCAACGGCGTTGCCCAGGGCACCACAGGCGGTGGTGAGGACGGCAAGAGTGAGCGTCGCGGCCGCGACGGCCAGTCGACGACGTGGGGGAGTCATTTCCGTGCCCTTCGTAGGTTTGCTTACGAAGGGAACATTATGGAGCACGCCTTGACCGTCACTTGCACCCCACTAACACCACGCGCGTCAGAGCGGCGTAAAGCCGTGCAGCAGGACCTGCACGATCTGCTCCGGCTCGGGTAGGGGAAGATCCAGGAGCCCCCGGTAAGCGACGAAACCGGCAAACATATCCGTAAGCATCCAAAGGTCCGCATTCGGCGGCAGTTCTCCGCGTTCGATCGCGCGCTCGTACACGATCCACGAGCGCTCCATCCGGGTGCGCATCCCGGTGCGGATGATCTCGGCGACCGCCGGATCCCGGCCGGCCTCGCCGAAGACCTGCTTGGTGATGCGCGACACGTCGGGATGGTGGAAGAGGGCGAGGGTGTCGGAGACCACCACGCGCAGATCGCCCTCGAACGAGCCTGTGTCGGGGATGGCGACGTGCGTGTTCATGATGCCGGCGAGGGCTTCGAGCAGCATGTCGCGTTTGGTGGCGTAACGGCGGAACACGCTGGCCCGGCCCACGCCCGCCGCCGTCGCGACGTCGTCCATGGTGAAGTCCAGGCCGCGCGCGAGCACGAGCCCGGTCACGGCCTGCCTGATGCGGTGATCGACCGTGGGATCGGGCTTGCGTCCGCGCGCAGACATAATGATACTCCTAGTATCTGATATTTACGGTCTCACAATCAGGGGTTGCTATGAGGGTAATCGTGGTCGGAGCGGGCGTCGCGGGGCTCGCCGTGACACGCGGCCTGCTCAACGCCGGTCACGAGGTCGAGATCTACGAGGAGGCCCCCGAACTGCGCACGGCCGGCGGCTCCGTCTCCCTGTGGCCGGCCGCCACGGCCATACTCCAGGAGCTCAAGGTCGACTACTCCACGACCGGGCGGCGTCTGGAGACCATGGAGACCTGGGCCGTCGACGGGCGCAGGCTGGTCACGATCGACCTGACCGCGGCCGAGCGCCGTTACGGCCACCCGAGCGTGCACGTGGCCCGCCGCGACCTGGTCGAACTGCTCACCGACGGCATGCCGGTGACCTACGGGGTGGCCGCCGAGCACGTGGCGCCCGAGCGGGCGGAGGTGCGCCTGTCCGACGGGCGCACGGTCCGCGGCGACGTGCTCGTGGGGGCCGACGGGCGGCGCTCGGCGGTGCGCGAGGCCCTGTGGGGAGACGACCGCGCGACGCTCGGCGGCTGGGTGACCTGGCAGGGGTTCACCACCCGGCCCACCACCCTCACCGAGCAGCGCAGGGCCGTGATGATCGCCGGGGCGCGGGGGTTGTGCGGGCTGATCCCGGCGGGCGAGGGCCGGCTGCTGTGGTGGTTCGACGTCAGGTCGGCGCCGGGCAAGCCGTTCTGGGACGACGACCCCCACGTGGTCGAGCGGCTGCGCGAACGGTTCCGCGGATGGGCGGACCCGGTGCCGGACATCCTGGAGACGATCACGGACATCGACTTCTTCCCGCACCACCGGCAGCCGTTCTCCGCGGTCTGGGGCCGGGGGCCGACCACCCTGGCCGGCGACGCGGCCCACACCATGCCGCCCACCATGGCCCAGGGGGCCAATCAGGCGCTGGAGGACGCCTGGTCGCTGGCCGGGGCGATCGACGGGCTGCGCTCCGCGTCCGGCCGCGCGGAACCGGCCGGCGCGTTGCGCGCGTACGAGCGGGCGAGGGCGAAGGTCGTGCGCCTGCCCGCCCGGCTGGCCGCCACGGAGATCACCGACATGCACGGCCCGTTCGCGGGGTTTTTCTCCGACCGGCTCGCGACCTGGCTGTATGTCAAGTGGTTGCGGAGAGTCAGCACTTACCTCTTGACAGCGTCCTGAGCGCGACCTGACGATGTTGCATATAGGGCAACTCGGTGCGTAATACGCAACAAGAGGTGACGGTTGACGACGACGTCAAGCCTGGTCGCGACCCTTCAGGGGAACTCCTACACGGATCCCGAGGTGTTCGCGCAGGAGCAGGCAAGCATCTTCGAAAGCCTCTGGATCTGCGCCGTCAGGACAGAGGATCTGCCTAAGCCGGGAGCATTCAAGACGGTTCAGGTCGGCAGGGAGAACGTGATCGTGGTCCGCGGCAGGGACGACCTGCTGCGCGCCTTCCTCAACGTCTGCAGGCACCGTGGCGCCCGGCTGTGCGTGGAGGAACAGGGCGAGGTTCGCAGGACGATCAGGTGCGCCTACCACGCCTGGTCCTACGACCTCGACGGCCGGCTCGCCGCCGCGCCCAACCTGGTGAAGATGCCCGACATCGACCGCGTGGCGTACGGGCTGGTGCCCGTGCACCTGCGCGAATGGCTGGGGTACGCGTGGGTGTGCCTGGCCGCCGAGCCGCCCTCGTTCGAGGAGACGGTGCAGAACGCGGCCACGGAACGCCTCGGCGACCCGGCCGCCATCGACCGCTACCACGTCGAGGACCTCGTGCTCGGCCGCAGGATCCGCTACGACGTCAAGGCCAACTGGAAGCTCATCGTCGAGAACTTCATGGAGTGCTACCACTGCGCCACCATCCACCCCGAGCTGACGGCCGTGCTGCCGGAGTTCGCCGGAGGCTACGCGGCGCAGTACTACGTCGGCCATGGCGCGGAGTTCGCCTCCCGGGTCGAGGGCTTCACCGTGGACGGCGGCCCGGGCTTCGGCCGGCTGCCCGAGCTGTCACACGAGCAGGACCGGCGCTACTACGCGATCACCGTCAGGCCGCAGGTGTTCGTCAACCTGGTGCCCGACCACGTGATCCTGCATCGGATGTACCCGATGGCCGCCGACCGGACCGTCGTTGAGTGCGACTGGCTCTACCACCCCGACGTGATCGCCTCGGGGGCGGACCTGTCGACCTCCGTCGAACTGTTCCACCGGGTCAACGAGCAGGACTTCGACGCCTGCGAGCGGACCCAGCCCGGCATGTCGTCACGGGCGTACGTGGAGGGCGGGGTGCTCGTGCCCAGCGAGCATCACATCGCCCTCTTCCATCAGTGGGTGAACCAGCGCTTGCGGGGGTAGCGCACGGTGAGCCCGCCGTACTTGGCCCGGCCGCTGATCACCACCTGGAGGGCTCCGGGGCGCGGCCGGCTCGGGACGGAGCCCGTCGAGGTGTTGCCCCAGTCGCTCTGGAAGCCGTCCACGTCCACCACCGCGCCGTCAGGCAGAACGATCTTGGCGTAGCCGTACGTGAGGTCGAGCTCGATGTCGACGACCGGGTGCGGGATGACGGTCTGGGAGAGGTCGAGCTCGGCGCTGCCGTACTTGGAGGACACGCGCAGCCGCCGGGGGACCGCCCAGTCGCCTGAGCGCTTGATGAGCCCGTGCTTCGACTGCAGCTCGACCACGTCGTTGACACGGGGTTGCTCGACGGGGAGATCGTCGATCAGGTTGAGCAAGTCGCCGTAGGTCTTCGAACTCAGCGCGACTTCGAGCCGTTCTTCGAGCTCCATCTGGGTGAGACGACCCTCGGAGAACGCACGCTGAAGCTGCTGGGTGGCGCGTTCCCGATCTTCGTCGGAGACCCGCATCTGCATTTCCGACATGTCTTGAGCATAGGTTCACAATGCTCAGAACGGGAGACGTCGGCCAGAAGGGGTGCGCAGATCGAGAGGCGGCGACGGGCGGACAGGCTGGGGGCGGCGACTGACCTGTATTCTCTTCACATCTATGAGGTACCCAGTGGATCGCCGGGAAGTCGCGCTCCTTGGGTAGCGTGAGGGCTGATGCTGGCAGAACCGTTCGAGCATCCGGCTCTCCTCTATCGAGGTGAGCCGGAATACGTTGCTGCCACGACCGCCTTCGTCCGCGAGGGCCTGGCGGCGGGCGAGCCCGTCGCCGTCGCCGTTCCCGCCCGCAACCTCGCCCTCATCGAGGAGGCCCTGGGCCCCGACGCCGCAGCGGTCCGACTGCTCGACATGAGCGCGGCGGGGCGCAATCCCGGCCGCATCATCCCCGCCGTGCTGCGCGACTTCGCCGACCGGTATCCCGACGACCACGTGCGCATCATCGGCGAGCCCGTCTGGCCGGGCCGCACCGCGGCGGAATATCCCGCGTGCGCCCAGCACGAGGCGCTGATCAACCTGTCGTTCGCGGGCCGGCACGCCACGATCCTGTGCCCCTACGACGCCGAGGGCCTCGACCCGGCGGTGATCGAGGACGCGGCGCGCACCCATCCCGTGCTGCGTGACTCCTCCGGCGAACGCCGCAGCCCCCACTTCTCGCCCGAGCTGGTGATCGACGCGCACAACCGGCCGTTCGACGAGCCCGAGCGGTGCGCCACGCTGCGCTTCGACAGCGGCAACCTGTCGGAGGCGCGGGCGCTGGCCGCGCGCGAGGCCGTCGCGCTGGGCTTCCACGGCGACCGGCTCGACGACGTGCGGCTGGCGGTGGCCGAGCTGGGCGCCAACAGCCTCGACCACGGCGGCGGCTCCGGCACGATCAAGGTGTGGACCACCGACGGGCGGCTCGTGTGCGAGGTCGGCGACGCCGGCCACATCACCGACCCGCTGGCCGGGCGCAGCCCGGTCGACCCGCGCCAGGCGGGCTCGCGCGGGCTGCTCATCGTCAACCTGCTCAGCGACCTCGTCCGCGTGCACTCGACGCCGGAGGGCACCGCCGTCAGGGTCTATTTCGACGTCCCGGTCCGGCGCTGAGCGGCGGCGTCAGTGCAGGGCCTCCGACCTGCGTGTCAGTGCTTGATCTCCGACCTGCGTGTCAGTGCTTGATCTCCGACCTGCGTGTCAGTGCTTGATCTCCGACCTGCGTGTCAGAGCTCGACCTCCGACATGCTGGGATAGCGCGTGCCGCGCACCGCGTCGGCGGGCACGGCCGCGTCCAGCGCGCCGAGTTGCTCGGGCGTCAGCGTGATGTCCGCGGCGGCGGCGTTCTCCTCCAGATAGCGCAGCCGCTTCGTCCCCGGGATCGGCACGACGTCCTCGCCCTGGGCGAGCACCCAGGCCAGCGCGAGCTGCGCCGCCGTGACGCCGGCCGCCTCGGCGATCCGCTTCACCTCGGCCGCCAGCGCCCGGTTGTGCCGGGCGTTCTCGCCCACGTTGCGCGGCATGTGCTTGCGGAAGTCGTCGTCGGGCAGCTCGTCGGCCGGCGGCAGCGTGCCCGTCAGGAAACCGCGGCTGATCGGGGAGTAGGCCACCAGCGCGACGCCGAGCTCGCGGGCCGCCGGCAGGATCTCGTGCTCGATGCCCCTGGTGAACAGCGAGTACTCGCTCTGCAGCGCGGCGATCGGATGCACGGCGCACGCCTCCCGCAGCGTACGCGCGCTCACCACTGACAGGCCGAGATGGCCTACCTTGCCCTGCTCGACCAGTTCGGCCATGGCGCCCACCGACTCCTCGACCGGGACGGCCGGGTTGCGGCGGTGCATGTAGTAGAGGTCGATGCGGTCGACGCCGAGCCGCTTGAGCGAGGCGTCGCAGGCGGCCTTGATGTAGGCGGGGCTGTTCTCGATCGAGCGGCCGTCGCCTTCGCGCCTGACGCCGAACTTGGTGGCCAGCACCACCTCGCCGCGGCGGTCCTTGATGGCGCGGCCGACGAGCTCTTCGTTGGCCCCTCGAGCGCGCTCCAAGTCAAACCGGGGTCCGGCCGGGGCCACCCACCCTGAGGGGGAACGCCCTACCCAGGGTCACGTCCCGGCAGGTCATCAGGGTCGGTCAGGGTCCGGTGAGACCAAGGGATTAAGGGATCCTTCAGGGCCGGTTCGGGTCTATCTCCGATAGTCGCAAAGCTCGCATTCCACGAGCTTGGAGGCATGAAGGGATTGCTTGCCACGGGATTCACCGCCATCGGCACAGGGAGCGCCGCCATGCTCACCCTGCACGCGGGCTCCGACCTGGACCCGCTGCACAGCGTGATCAGCGAGTACGCGTACCAGTCGGCGGGATGGCTGCTGCCCGCGTCGCTGACGTTGTTCGCGGCCGGCTCCGCGCTGATCGCCGAGGCACTGCGCCGGTCGGGGACGAACCGCTGGGTCGTCGTGCTGCTGCTGGTGTGGGGGGCGAGCATGTTCCTGGTCGGGGCCTTCCCCACCGACCGGCCCGGGGTGCCGCTGTCGTTGTCGGGCGGCATCCACCGCTATGCCGCCTTCGTTGCCTTCCTGGTGATGCCCGTGGCGGGCATGCTGCTGGCCCGCGCGAACGTGCGCTTCGCCAGAACGGTACGGGCCCTCAGCGGGGTGGCGCTGGGCGCGCTGCTGCTCGTCGTGGTCCCGTACGTGGTCCGCATGTTCGGCATCCCGCTGGCCAGCGAGGACATCCCGGCCGGCCTGACCCAGCGGGCCGTGGTGATCACCGAGCTCGGTGTGCTGGCGCTGGCCGGCCTGTCGATGCTCAAGCCGTCGGCCCGGGCCTCCGGCCCCGGCGTCACGCCGATCATGGCCTAGCGCGAGGAGTGAAAGCCGCCCCTCGGGATAGATGAGGGTTCCGATCTCGCTTGAGGAGTGGCTGGAATGACGATTCTGATCGCGTACGACGGTTCCGACGACGCCGATGCCGCGATCGCGTTCGCGGCCGAGATGTTCCGCGGCGCCGACGCGGTCGTGCTGACGGTGTGGGAGCGGCTGGTGATGACCTCGGCCAGGGCCTCCGTGGGACTGATGATGACCATGGACCAGTCGGGCATCGAGGACGAGGCGATCGCCAAGGCGATGCGCGAGCTGGCCGATCGCGGTGCGGACCGGGCCAGGCAGGGCGGGCTGAACGCCGTGCCCCGGTGTGACGTGGACTCCGTGGCCGTCTGGTCGACGATCGTGGACGTCGCCAACGAGATCGACGCCAAGCTCATCGTGACCGGCACCCGCGGGCTCGGCGGCGTGCGGTCGCTCCTGCTCGGCAGCACGTCGGACCGGGTGCTGCACCACGCGGGCAGGCCGGTGCTGGTGGTGCCCGCCCCTGCCGCCGCGGCCGAGGGCAAGGACTGACGGCGGCGCAGGCCGCCCCGCTGTCTCGGTCACCTCACCGTCGCCCCGCTCTGGCCGATGCACGACGCCAACCTCGGCACCCTCCTGCGCACGTGCGACGCGGTCGGGGCGTGCCTGGCGGTGCCTCGCCTGCCCTGGGTGCCCGAGGCGCTGGCCAGGGGCAACACCCTGCGCAAGGGGGCGTGCGTGCACTGGGTGCGCCCGCTGGACTGGCTGGCCCGCAGGCAGGAGCGGGTGCTCGGCGTCGAACTGGCCGAGGAGGCCATCCGGCTGGCCGACATGCCGATGGTTCGCTCACAAACTCGCCGGATTCTCCTGAGCCCGCCGTGTACCATCGACGGCATGACGACATACCTGGTGATGATGAGCCCCTAGGGGCTTTCACCGGCGACGTCTTGTTGAGGCCCTGCGAGCGGGGCCTCTCGTCGTGTCCGGGGCCCCATGGAGGCATCCGATGTACATCACGACGACCATCCCTTACGTCAACGCCCGCCCCCACCTGGGGCACGCGCTGGAGCTCGTCCAGGCCGACGTGCTGGCCCGGCACCACCGGCGGCGCGGCGAGCCCGTACGGTTCCAGACCGGCACCGACGACAACTCGCTGAAGAACGTGCTGGCCGCCGAGGCGGAGGGCGTGCCGGTGCGGGAACTGGTGGACAGGAACGCCGCCGCGTTCGAGGCGCTGCGGGGGCCGCTCGACCTGTCGTTCGACGCGTTCATCAGGACGAGCAGCCATCCCGGGCACCGCGCGGGCGTGGAGCGGATCTGGGAAGCCACCCGGCACGACCTCTACCAGCGACACTACGAGGGGCTCTACTGCGTGGGCTGCGAGCAGTTCTATCCGGAAGGGCCCTGTCCCGACGGTCATGAGGCGCCGCTGCAGCTCGTCTCCGAGCAGAACTGGTTCTTCCGGCTCTCCCGCTACCAGGACGCCCTGCTCGACCTCATCCGCAGCGGGCGGCTGAGGATCGAGCCGGCGGCCCGGCGCAACGAGGTGCTGGCGTTCGTCGAGGCGGGGCTGGACGACATCAGCGTCTCGCGGTCGGCCGCGCGCGCCAGGGGATGGGGCATCCCGGTGCCCGGCGATCCCGGCCAAGTCGTCTACGTGTGGTGGGACGCGCTGGCCAACTACGTCACCGCGCTCGAAGGCGGCGACTACGAGCGCTGGTGGGTGGCCGAGCCGCGCAAGGTGCACCTCATGGGCAAGGGCGTGATCCGCTTCCACGCCGTCTACTGGCCCGCCATGCTGCTGTCCACGGGCAGGCCGCTGCCCACGGGGATCTTCGTGCACGACTACCTGACGGCGGACGGCCGCAAGCTCAGCAAGTCGTCCGGCGGCGCCGCCGACCCGGCGGTGCTGGTGGACGCGTACGGGGTCGACGCCGTGCGGTGGTGGCTGCTGCGCGAGGTGCCGCGCGTGGGCGACGCCGACTTCACCGAGGAACGCCTGGTCGCCCGCGCCGACGAGGACCTCGCCAACGGGCTGGGCAACCTGGTCAACCGGGTCGTCACCATGGCGCACCGCTTCCTGGACGGCCGGGTGCCCGTGGAGGCCCGGGAAGAGGAGCCGTTCGAGGCGGACGAGGCGGTGCACGAGGCGCTGGAGGCGTTCGACTTCCGGCGGGCCGCGACCGCCGTGCAGGCGCTCGTCGAGCAGGCCAACCGGTACGTCGAGCGCACCCGGCCCTGGACGCTGCCGCCTGCCGGTCAGGAGGTGGCCCTGGCCACGCTGGTGCACGCCTGCCGGACGCTGGCCGTACAGCTGGAGCCCTTCCTGCCCACGGCGGCGGCGCGCGTGACCGCGGCCGTGAGCACGAACGCGGAGGGGCGGCTGCCCCGGCCCGAGCCGCTGTTCCGGCGGCTGGCCGGGCCCCGGCAGCCGGTGTAGGTTGGCGCGCATCCGACCCACCGGTATGGAGGCGCGGCATGCCCACCGTCGACACCCTGCGCGGTCCCGTGGACGTCGATGAGCTCGGTCAGACCCTCATGCACGAGCACATCTTCGTCGTGTCCCCGGAGCACCTGGAGAGCTACGGCAGAGGCGGGTGGTGGGACGAGGAGTTCCGCGTGGCGGACGCGGCGGTCAAGCTCAACGCGGTGGCGGCGAAGGGGGTACGTACGCTCGTCGACCCGACGGTGTGGGGGCTGGGGCGCTACATCCCCCGCATCCAGCGGGTCGCCGAGCAGGTGCCCGGCCTGAACATCATCGTCGCCACCGGCCTGTACGCCTTCGAGGAACTGCCGCACCAGTACGAGCACCGGGGCCCCGGCCTGTTCCTCGACATGCCCGACCCGATGATCGACGACTTCGTCCGCGACCTCACCGAGGGCATCGCCGGCACGGGGGTCAAGGCGGCGTTCCTGAAGTGCGTGGTCGAGGCCAAGGGCCTGACGCCGGGAGTGGAGCGCATCTGCCGGGCCGTCGCGCGGGCGCACACCCTCACCGGCGCGCCGGTCACGGTGCACACCAACGCGTTCACCCAGAGCGGACTCATCGCGCTCGACCTGTTCGCCAACGAGGGCGCCGACCTGGAGAAGGTGATCGTCGGGCACGCGGGCGACAGCAACGACCTCGACTACCTCATGCGCATGGCCGACACGGGCGCGACGCTCGGAATGGACCGGTTCGGGCTGGACGTGTACAACCCGACCGCGCAGCGGGTGGCCACGATCGCGGCGCTGTGTGAGCGCGGATACGCTGACCGGATGGTCCTCAGCCACGACACCGCCTGTTTCATGGACTATTTCGGCGGTGCGTGGGACGACGCCCGCGGCACGCTCGCGCCCAACTGGCGCTACGATCACATTCACGACGACGTCTTGGCCGCACTGCTCGACTCGGGTGTGACCGATGGCCAGATTGAGCAGATGCTGGTGTTCAACCCGAAGCGCTACTTCTCGTAGAGTGGTTGGATCGGGCAAGCAACGCAGGTAGGTGGAGCTGGGTGACTTCGGAGCAGGCCTTGTCGATAAGCCTCGGACTCCAGGGACCCTGTGTCATCGCGCGGTTGACGGGGGATTTCGACTTCGGCTCCGCCGCGGAGGTGCGCGACCGCGTCACCAAAGCTCTCGACCTGACCCAGCCTCCGATGCTCGTCATCGACATGCAGGCGGTCAGCGTCTGCGACTCCTCAGGCCTGTCCGTGCTGGTCTACCTGCACAAAGCGGTCACCGCTTCGGGCGGCCGGCTGCTGTTGTCGGGGCTCAACGGCCGCTGCAAGCACCTGTTCGCGATCACCGCGCTCGACAAGTTCTTCGACATCCGCAGCACGGCCGAACTGGCCATCGCCGAGCTCAACGAGGTCGGCGACCAGCCGCCGTTCACCGACTGAGTGCCGCGAGCTTCCTCACCGTAGGCCGCGTAGGCCGTCCCCCGTGCTGTCCCTGCTCAGCGGCATAGGCATCCCCGTATAAGCCGGGCATAAAAGAATAACCGTTCCATATCAGATTGCCTTGGCGAAATGTTGGTGCTTCCGGATTCTTGATGTAATCAACGGGATACCGGCCGCTGCCACAGGGGGAAGCGGCTGTGCTTGCACAGGGGGCATGCATGATCAGGAGTCTTGCTGGAACGGTCTTAGTCGCCGCTGCCGCGACGTCGCTCATGGCGGCGCCCGCCAACGCGTCGACCTCGGCGAGCACGTCCGTGGCCGCCGCGGCGTCCAAGGCGGCCGTCACCGCCCGGCCTCAGCTGATCCGCACCAAGGCGTCCTTCGGCAGGTGCCGGAACACCTGCCGGGTCAAGGTCAGGATCAAGAACATCTCACGCAAGAACCTGTTCAACGTGAAGCTCAACGTCAGGCTCACGGTGAACGGCAGGAAGGCGGGGAGCTGCTACGACTACGTCGGCAGCATCCGGGCCCGTAAGGTCCGCTACGCCAGCTGCACCGTGCGGACGAGCACGCTGAACCGGCTCTACAACCGTTACCTCGACGGGTACACCGGTTTCCGTTACCGCGCCAACACGTCCGTGGCGTACAGGTATTACCGCTAGATGACGCTTCGAGGGCCGGCCGTGTCCTGGCCGGCCCTCGGGCCTACGCGGTGACGAGGAGCGCCAGCCCGATCAGCACCACGACCGGGACCAGCCACATCACGGCCTCGACAGCGAACTCCTTGTACATCGCGCGAATCTCCTTCTCGGGGGCGGCCACACGTCAATGGGCAGCATAGCCGCCCGCCGGCCATGCCGAGGTCCCGGAGGTCGCCGCCGGGTTCAGGCGGTGACCGCGCCGTCGGAGGCGGAGCGCACGGTGGCCACGTACTTGGTCAGCACGCCGCGTTCGACCTCGCGCTCCGGGCGTCGCCAGGCGGCTCGTCGGCGTTCCAGCTCGGCCTCGGGCACCAGGAGGTCCAGGGTGGAGGCGGCGCTGTCGACGACGATCGGGTCGCCGTCGCGTACGAGCGCGATCGGGCCGCCGTGGTAGGCCTCCGGGGCCACGTGGCCGATCACCCGCCCGTGCGAGACGCCGCTGAAGCGCCCGTCGGTCACGAGGGCCACCGAGGTGCCGAGGCCCCGGCCGACCAGCGGGCCGGTGATCGAGAGCATCTCGCGCATGCCCGGCCCGCCCGCCGGGCCCTCGTAGCGGACCACGATGACGTCGCCCGGCACGATCAGGCCCGCCTCGATGGCGGCGATGCACGCGTCCTCCGAGTCGAACACCCTGGCCGGGCCCTCGTGACGGAAGTCGTCCTTGCCGCCCAGCTTGAGCACGCATCCGTCGGGCGCGAGCGAGCCGCGCAGGATGGCCAGCGCGCCGCGGGCCTTGAACGGCTGCCCCGCGTCGGCCACGACCTGCTGCCCCGGGCTCTCCTCTGCCTGCGCGGCGACGTCGGCGAGCGTACGGCCGTCGACCAGGGCGACGTTCTTCCTGAGCAGCCCGGCCTCCAGCAGGCGGCGGACCACGAGGGACGTGCCGCCCGCCCGCCACAGGTCGACGGCGGTGTGGGGGCCGCCGCTCGGCTTGAGCCCGGTGATGATCGGCACCTGGCGGCACACCTCGCCGATCGTGTCGATCCCGAGCGGCAGGCCCGCCTCGCGGGCGATGGCGAGCAGGTGCAGGACGGCGTTGGTGGAGCCGCCCATGGCCGCGACCGAGACGATCGCGTTGTACAGGGCGTCCTCGGTCAGGATGCGCGACGGGCGCGCGTCACGGGCCAGCGCCTCCATGGCGATCCGGCCGGCCTGGCGGGCGGCGGCGTCCTTCTCCGGGGCCACGGCCGGGATGTCGCCGATGCCGAAGGGGGCCAGGCCGAGGAAGTCGGCGACGCTGCCCATGGTGTTGGCGGTGTACTGGGCGGCGCAGGTGCCGGCCCCGGGGCAGGCGTGGCGGGCCAGGTCGTCCAGCTCGCTCTGGTCGAGGCGGCCGACGGCGCGTTCGCCGAGCGCCTCCCACATGTCCTGGATGGTGACGTCGCGTCCGCGCCAGCGGCCCGGCAGCATGCTGCCGCTGTAGAGGACGACCGCGGGCACGTCCAGCCGGGCCAGCGCCATGATGGCGGCCGGGACGGTCTTGTCGCAGCCGACGATGGCCACCAGGGCGTCGAAGGAGTGCGCCCGGCCCATGAGCTCGATGGAGTCGGCGATCACCTCGCGGCTGATCAGCGAGGTGCGCATGCCGGGGGTGTGCATGGTCAGGTTGTCGGAGACGGCGATGGTGTTGAACTCCATCGGCAGCCCGCCCGCCGCGCGTACGCCGTCGGCCACGTGGGCGGCCAGCTCGCGGTGGTTCAGGTTGCACGGCATGGTGCCGGTCCAGGTGGAGGCGATGCCCACCACGGGGCGGCGCATGTCCTCGTCCGACAGGCCCATGGCGTAGAGGTGGGAGCGGGCGGGTGCGCGGTCGGGATCGTCGGCGATGGTCAAGGGGTCAACCTCCGATGTACGGGTCGTCGCACCTCAATGATCCTGTGTCCGTTTCCTGCGCTTTCCTCCGGCCCCCTCACTGCTCGCGCAGGCCCCACGGTGAGCCGTACGCGGCCAGCAGGTCCAGGAACGGGCGCGCGTCGAACGCCTCGGGCCCCAGCACGCCCGCGCCCTTCCACACCCCGCCGGCCAGCAGTTCCAGCGCGACGACGGGGTTGACGGCGGTCTGCCAGACCACGGCCTGGGAGCCGTACTCGCGCATCGACCAGGCGTTGTCCACGATGTGGTACAGGTACACCTCGCGCGGCCGTCCGTCCTTGACGCCCTTCACCCAGGTGCCGGCGCAGGTCCTGCCGCGCATGTGCTCGCCCAGCCCCGCCGGGTCGGGGAGGGCGGCGGCGACCACGTCGCGCGGGGCCACCAGGGCGGTCCCGTGGCCGGACCTGACCTCGATCGGCTCGGTGCCGGCCAGGCCCATGGCGTGCAGGGCCTTGAGCTTGTCGATGAAGTCCTGGCCGAGACCGTACTTGAAGGTGACCCGGCCGGCGTCCACCCAGCGGGGGACCAGCACGACCTCCTCGTGCTCGACGTTGACGCACTCGACCGGGCCGATGCCCTCGGGGAAGTCGAAGATCTCCGGCTCGCTGAACGGCTCCGTGGTGTACCAGCCGCGCTCTCTGTCGTAGACGACGGGCGGGTTGAGGCATTCCTCGATGGTGGTCCAGATGGAGAACGACGGCGCGAACGCGTACCCCTCGACGGTCAGGTCGCCGCCGTCCCTGACCCCGATCTCCTCGATCTCGTCGAAGAGCTCGTCGGCGGCGTAGCGGGCGAAGACGTCGGACAGGCCCGGCTCCACGCCCATACCGACCAGAGCGAGCCTGCCGGACGCGGCCCACGCGTCCGCGCGGGCGAACTGCTCGTCGCCCAGCTTCACGCCCACCTCCTCGTACGGCCGGTCGGGGTGCGGCCGCGACAACGACATCGCCATGTCGAGATAGCCGGCCCCGGCCGCGAGCGCGGCCTCGAACAGCGGCAACACGAACCGGGGGTCGGTGGCGTTCAGCAGGACGTCGCAGCCGTGCCCGGCGAGCAGCGCGGTGACGGCGGCGCCGTCGCCCGCGTCGACCCTGGCCGGGGTGAACCTGCCCGCCCGCTCGCCCAGTGTGGCGACGGCCGCCTCGGCGCGGGAGAGGTCGTGGTCGGCGACGACCATGTGCTCGAAGAACGGGCGCCGTGCCGCGAGCCTGGTGATGGCGGTGCCGACGCCGCCGGAGCCGACGAGGAGGATACGCATGACGATAGGTCCCCTTTTATGTGGATTTGAGGGGTGTGTCGTTTATCCAATGCCTTAGGGTCATCAACGTCAATGGCGTTGGCATAAGGGGCGTACGGTGGCAAAACGGGTGGTCGACGAGGCGTCACGCAGGCGGCGGCGCCCCACCAAACACGGACAGGTCCTGACCCACCGGCTCATGGTCGAGACCGCGCTGCGGATGCTGCGCGAGCACGGCGCGGCCGGGCTCACCGCGCGCCGTCTCGGCCACGCGCTCGGGGCCGACGCCAGCACCGTCTACCGCTACTTCCGCGGCATGGACGACCTGATCCTCGCCATCGCCGACGAGTTGTACGGCCACGCCATGGCCGGCTGGACGGCCACCGGCGACTGGCGGGCCGATCTGCGCGACCTCGGCCTGCGCATCCACCACGCCTACCTCGCCCACCCGCAGGCCGCCCTGCTCACCGCCAGCCGCGTCACCGGCCGGCCCAACGAGGTGGCGGGCGACGAGACGATCCTCGGCGTCCTGCGCGGCGCCGGCTTCCCCGACGACGACGCCGTACGCATCTACCACGCCTTCATCGACCAGAGCCTGGCCTTCGCCATCCTCGACGCCGCCACCCTCGCCCTGCCCAAGGCCGCGCGGGAGGCCGACGAGGAGGTGTGGCGCGACACGTACGCCCGGCTGCCCGCCGCCACCCATCCCCACATCGCCGCCACCGCGCCGCTGCTCGTCGCCCACATGAACGACAGCGCGTACCCGACGGCGCTCGACATGTTGCTGTCCAGCGCTTCGGCCCAGCTCAGCGGGTAGATCGGAGCTATGCCCGAAGGCCATCTCATCCACCGCCACGCCGGCGAGCAGCACGCGGCGCTGTCCGGCCGGGTCGTGCGCGCCACCAGCCCCCAGGGGCGCTTCGACGCCCGCCCCTACGACGGGAGGGCCGTCACCGAGGTGGAGGCCGTGGGCAAGCACCTTCTCTACCACGTCGACGGAGCCCCCACCATCCACGTGCACCTCGGGATGCGCGGCCTCTTCCTGCGCCACGCCGACCCGGCGACCGCTCCCAGAGGCGGCACCCGGCTCCGGCTGGCCACCGACGAGGTGGCGTACGACCTCATCGCCCCCATCCGGTGCGAACCGCTCGATCCGCAGGCCCTCGCCGGCCTGCGCGCCTCACTCGGCCCCGACCCGCTCCGCCGGGACGCCGAGCCCGCCGAGGCCGTCGAACGGCTCACCTCCTTCCGCGGCCCGGTCGGCGCGGCCGTGCTCGACCAGGGCGTGTGGGCGGGCATCGGCAACGCGTGGCGGGCGGAACTGCTGTTCCTGACCGGCCTGCACCCGGGTGAGCGCGGCATCGGCCCCGACGCCGCCGCCCGCCTGTGGGAGACGGCGACCGCGTACATGCCGCTCGGCCGCGACGCCGGGCAGGTCGTCAGCGACCCGGACGCACCCGGCGAACGCTGGGTCTACAAACGCGACCGGTGCCGGCGGTGCGGGGCCGGCGTACGGACGTGGCAGCTCGCCTCCAGAACCGCCTATGCCTGCCCACAGGACCAGCCCGGGTAGCCTGGCAAGGGGAGTGACATGAGCATGACCACACGTGACAACCTGCTGGACATCCGGCGCATCTACCTCGAACCCGCGGCCGCCGAGCTGCCCCGCGGCCAGGAGATCCTCGCCCGCTATCCCGACGCCGAGCTCGTCGAGATCGCCGGCCACCACCGCATCCCCGAGCTCTACGGCGACGAGGCCAACGTCGCCCGCTGGGTGCGCATCAAGACCGAAGCCCTGGTGCTCGGAGTGAAGAAGTCGCTGACGGCCCGCCCCAACGGCCGCTCCGCCGACTTCATCGCCCCGTCCACGGCCAACGGCTGCGCGATGGCCTGCGCCTACTGCTACGTGCCGCGCCGCAAGGGCTACAGCAACCCGATCACCGTCTTCGCCAACATCGGCAAGATCATCGCCTACCTGCAGCGTCACGCCGCCCGCCAGGGCGTCAAACCCGAGCCCGACCAGGTCGACCCGCACGACTGGGTCTACGACATCGGCGAGAACTCCGACTGCTCCGTCGACGCCACGATCTCCCGCAACGTCCGCGACCTCGTGGAGACGTTCCGCGACCTGCCCGGCGCCAAGGCCAGCTTCGCCACCAAGTACGTCAACCGCGACCTGCTCGACTGGGACCCCCGGTCGAGCACCAGGATCCGCTTCAGCCTCATGCCCGCCGCCGACGCCAAACTCCTCGACATCCGCACCTCACCGATCACCGAACGGATCGCGGCGATCAACGACTTCGTCGCCGCCGGCTACGAGGTGCACGTCAACCTCAGCCCGGTCGTCGTCCGCGACGGCTGGCTGGAGAGCTGGGCCGAACTGCTGCAACACCTCGACGACGCCCTGAACGCCGAAGCGCGACGGCAACTCGCCGCCGAGATCGTGTTCCTCACCCACAACGAACGCCTCCACGAGGTCAACCTGGGCTGGCATCCGAAGGCGGAGGAGGTGTTGTGGCGGCCGGACGTGCAGCAGGCCAAGCGGTCGCAGACGGGCGGCTACAACGTCCGCTACCGCACCGGACTCAAGGGCCGCTATGTGACCGCCCTCACCGACCTGATCAACACCAAGCTGCCGTACTGCCGCATCCGGTACGCCTTCTGACCCCTGTCGTGCGATCGCCGGGGACGTGACGTAAATCAAACCGAAAGCCCTCGTACCTACGCTCGTCACAGTCTTCCAGCCGCGAGGTGGATCGCGTAAGAGACGAGGTGATGCCTGGATGCTCTTCAAGATTCTCGGGCCCTTGGAGGTCACCGGCCCTGAAGGTGACCTGGCCATCGGTCCGCCGCTGCGCCGGATGCTGCTGGCCGCCCTGATAGTCGAGGGCGAACACCTGGTCACGCAGGAGCGCCTGGCCGACGTCCTGTGGGGCGACGACCCACCGTCCACCGCGACCAAGAACATCCAGACCCACGTCTTCCATCTTCGGGCGCTGCTCGGCCGCGAGCGGATCGAGCGCCGGCACACTGGCTACGTACTGAAGATCACGCCCGCCGAGCGAGACACGGACGTCTTCGAACAGCAGGTACGGCAGGGGCGGCTGCTGGTCGGCCTGGGTTGCTACAAGGACGCACGCGTGGCGCTGCGTCGAGGCATGGCACAGTGGCGAGGGCCGCTCCTCGCGGATCTCCCCAGCCGCGCGGCGTGGCGAGGGGCGGCCAACCGGCTGGAGAACCAGAAGCTCCTCGTGATCGAGAGCCTCATGGAGGCCGAACTGGGACTCGGCCACTACGAGACGGTGGTGGAGGAACTCTCGCTGCATCTCGAGACGTACCCGCTGCACGAACGATTCTGGACGCAGCGGATGATCGCGCTGTCCCGGCTGGGCCATCGGTCATCCGCTCTGATGGCGTACGAGCAGGCGAGACAGACCATGAACCAGGAACTGGGCGTGGAACCGGGCCCCGAACTCCGCGACCTGCACCAGAAGATCCTTCAGAGCTAGTGCCCGCTCGTTCCTCCGAACGCTTCTCGCACGCGCGCGGCGGGCAGCCCACCACCTCCGACCACGACCCGGACACAGCGCGAAGGGTCAAGCGTGAACGCCACGGCGCTGGAGGCGTCGTCTGCCCGGACGCCGCGCAGGGATGCGTGCAGGCGGGCCAGGTGGTCGTCGGCCAGCGAGTACGCAGCCTGATCGGCCAGCGCCGCGGCGATCGACCTCGTGGTCTGCAACTGCACGCGGGCCGAGCCCCGGAGATAGCGGATCGCCGCTTCGCATTCGGTCTCGGTGAAGCCCTCCTCGCGGATCCGTTCGACGATCGCCACCACGTCCTCGAGCGCGGCCTCTGTCACCGCGGGCGCGACCGCCCCCGTGACGGTCAGCACGCCCCGTGCCCGCAGCGGCCGGGTGCGAGCCCGGAACCCGAATGAGTGTCCGTTCGTCTCGCGCAGCTGCTGGTCCAGCCTGGAGGTCACGGTCCCGCCCAGGCAGAAGCCGCCGACCATGACCGCGGGCCACTCCGGAGCACTCTGGCCCGGGACGAGACCCGCCATCGCGACATGCGTCTGCGCGTGGTCGCCTGGAATGTGCACCAAGGCGGGTTCGCCTGGCCGAAGAGGCTCGTGGTTTCGTACGGCGGGTGAGACGCCGTTGCCTCGCCATGCCGCGAGTGCCGGTTCCAGGTCCGGCGGGAGCCGGGCGGGATCGTGGTCGCCGACGAGAACGATCGACGTGTTCTCGGGCCGGACGTTCGACGCATAGAACGCACGGACCTGATCAGCGGAGATCTCCGACACGGTGGAGGCGGTGCCGCCCCGGGGCCGGGACAGCCGTCCTGCGCCGGTGAAGAGTCTGGTGTTCACGGCACGTGCGGCCAGCGCGGCCGGGTCGTTGCCGCTCCGGTGGATCGCCTCGAGCCTCTGATGCACGAGCCGCTCGATCTCCGTGCCGGGGAAGGCGGGGTCCGCCAGGGCAGGCGCGATCAGTGCGAGGGCGGCGGCGATGTGCTCCTTGGGAGCCTCCATCGTGAGGCGGATCGAGACGTCGTCGCAGCGTGCGCCCATGGTGGCCCCCAATCTCGCGAGCTCGGCGAGAAAGTGCCGCTGGTCGTCGTGGCAGGCCCCGAGCGCGAGAGCCTTCGCGCATATGGAAGCGATGCCGTCCAGACCGGAGGGCTCGGCTTCGCTGGGCAGGTCGAGAACGAGATGAACGGCAGAGAGTGCGGAGCCGCGCGTACGGTGCGAGAACAAGGTCGCACCGTTGGCGAGCCGGGTACGCCGCGGCTGGGGAAACGTCCATGCCGGCGTCATGATGGTCCGCCGCATGAGGTGGGGGCGGCTGGTTCATGGACGATCGACGTTCGATGGTCCGGGTGGAACTCGGCAGCGGCTTCGCGGACCGCTTCGGACGAGACGTGGCGGATGAGTTCTTCCGCTTGGTCGACGGATTCAGGCCGGTCGTCGAGCGCGGCCCGCCGGCACAGTTCCTCCGCGCGGCCCTCCACCGAGCTCAGCTTCTCCATCCAGCCGCGGACCAGATGTGTTCGCGCGTATTCCAGTTCCTCATCATCGGGCCCCTCGCCGGCGAAGCGCAGCAACTCGGTGGCAACCGCGTCTTCCAGGGCCGTCATGCTCACGTGCGGTGCGGCCTTGAGTTCGAGCCATACGACGGACGGCGCGTGTATGAGCCTGCTGCATCCGATGGAGACGTGCGAAGCCACCGGAGTCTCCTGGATGAGCCGCCGCCAAAGGCGGCTGACCGGTCCCTTGCCCAGCGCCGTGAGCGCGAGCTCGTGCGCGAGGAAGTCACGTCCCGGAGCGGCGAGGCGAAATGCTGACAACACCGAACCCCAGAGGACATGCGCATCGGCCCTTCGCAGCGCCGGCTGTCCGCGACCGTTGCGGGCGACCGGTGACGGGAATCGGGCGCGTCCACCACGCCTTCCGCCCGAGGGCAGGGCTGCGAAGCGCCGCTCGACGCTTTCGGCTGCCTTGTCCGGCGAGAAACCTCCGGCGATCGAGAGCATGGCCCTGTCAGGGGTGTAGTGGGTCAGGAAGAAATCGCGGCAGTTCTCCAAGGAGAGAGCCGGCAGATCCCGGATCTCTCCACTGGGCACATGGGCGTAGGGGTGCCCTTCCGGGTGCGCTCGCGCCATCAGCTCCCGCCACCGTGCTCCGTCACCATGCCCGCCGTAACGCTCGCGCCATTCGTTCGCCACGACGTCGCGCTGCGTGGCGACCTTCTCCTCGGTGAGACTCCCGGCGATCGTCGCCATCCGGTCAGCCTCGAGGTCCAGCGCCAGGTCGAGGTGCTCGGCAGGCAGCACGTCCAGATAGAGCGAATGCTCGAAATGCGTGGTGCCGTTGGCGAAACCGCCCATCAGGTGGATGCGCTCGACGTGCTCGTTGCGCGCCACGTTGGCCGACCCCTGGAACATCAGATGTTCGCAGAGGTGCGCCAGCCCGGTCCGTCCCGGTTCCTCGTCGCGGCAGCCGACCGAGTACCACACGCAGACCGCCACCACCGGGGTTCGCCGATCCTCGGAAAGAATCACCCTCAGTCCGTTGTCGAGCAGGTAGTCGTGAATCATGCAGCCGCTCGTCGGAAGCCGAACGTCAGCAGGTGGACCCGCTCGCCCGCGGCCAGGCGGGACCGGGCGTGAATGATCTCGTTCGCGCGGAACAGGACCAGTTCTCCGGGCCGCAGAGGGACAGGAGTCGCGGTTTCCGGACCGCCGGAAGGAAACAGGACCAGGTTCGAACTACGCTCCTCGCCTTCGTGCACCAGCATCATGAGGACGTTGAGAGGGAACTCCTCGGTGTCGACATGGGGGTCGATGCCGTCGCCTTCGCGGTCGTAGTAGAGGTAGTCGCAGAAGTGCGTCGGTGCGGCGGGTTTGACATGCTGCTCCACGAGGCCACGCAGTTCGGCCGAGAACGCGACCGCCGCGGCCGCGTCTCCTCCGCGCCGGTAGAACTGGCGCTCTCCCACTTGTGCTTGCGGACGGAGAGCCTGCGACTCCGAGACAAGCCCAGCGAGGAGCTCGTCGGTGACCCATTGCGGCCGCCCGCGGTAGAGCAGGGCGCTGATGTCGTTCATCTGTCCTCCTTTGGTGTGCGTCCGATGATGTACGGGCGTCAGCGGGCTGACGACGTCGCCACGGCCCCATGAAGCGATCGTGCTCCGGCGAGCATCAGGCTGAGGGCGACGAGGATCGCGGAGACGGTGATCAGCACCGCGGCCACGGGAACCAGCCCCAGCGCGGCGCCTCCTGACGCGGCCCCGAGCGGGAACCCCAGCGTTCTGAAAGCACTTTGGGCTCCGGCCACCCTGCCGAGCAGGTGATCCGGCACAGTCCGCTGTATCAGCGTCCGTTCCATGGCGTAGAAGGGCGCCCCCACGACGCTCGCGACGAACAGGATGACGGCCGCCGCGAGAACGGTGTCGGCGAGTACGAGCAGGCCCTGCGAGACCCCCGTGGCCAGCAGTACGAACGCCAGCGCCCGGTGCGGTGGCCGATCACGGAGCCGCGGTGCGTACACGAGCAGTCCCAGCAACGCTCCGGCCCCGCAGACGGTGAGCAGCGCGCTGTACTGGACGACGCCCGCGTGCAGCACCTGCGTGCTGTAGACGGGAAGCAGGACTTCCATCGTTCCCCCCGTGACGAGCACACCGAAGGCGGCCACCGTGAGCAGGAGGATCGCGCGGTTGGTCACGAGCAGGCGGAAGCCTCCGAAGGCCGGCGCCGGGGACGAGGAGTCTTTGGTCAGGTCGCTTTCGCGCGGCAGTCTCAGCGCGACGAGAGCCATGACCAGGAAGCTCCCGGCGTCGACGATCAGGGTCGGCGCGACCCCGAGCGCGTGGATGAGGCCGCCGGCCAGGGCCGGCCCGGCGATGGTCGAGAGCTCCCAGCTGATCGAGAGCAGGCCGTTCGCGCTGTCGAGCCGGGAGTCAGGCACCAGATGGGGAGTCAGTGTGCGCTCTCCGATGTCGCTGGCCGGTGAAAGAAGCGCACACGCCAGCGCGGCCCCGTACACGTGCCACATCTGCAGATCACCCGACCACTGGAACAGCGCGAGCACGCCGATGGCGATGGCACGGCCGGCGTTGTCGACGGCGATGACCAGGCGCCGGCTGTACCGGTCCATGAGCATGCCGTTGAGCGGGCCGCTCAACACGCGCGGCAGTCCGAAGAACATCAGGGCCAGCCCGAGTTCGGCCGCACCGGCCTCGTTCACCACCAGCCAGGAGAGGGCGACAACGGTCATGGTGTCGCCGGTGCGAGAGACGGTGACGCCCAGCCAGAACCTGCGGAACGCGGGACTGCCTCGCAGCGTCTCCCAGTATTGGTTCGACCAGTTCACAGCGGCTCCTGACATGCCGGTTCGACCGGCGGGGCGAGCAGCGGTTCCGCGTCGTGAGGAATGACGGGCAATCCCTCGTCAGCCGCGGTGCTGAGGATCGCGGAGACCTGCTGGCCGTATCCGGTGCAGCGGCACAGGTTTCCGGCCAACGCCCGCCGGACCGTGCTGTGGTCGAGAGGCGGCCCCGTCGGGTCCGCGTCGCAGAGCAGGGCTCGCGCCGCGACGATCATCCCCGGTGTGCAGAATCCGCACTGGACGGCGCCGTGGGCGACGAACGCGGCGGGCAACGGGTCGCCCAAGGTCTCAAGACCCTCGATGGTCAGCACGCGGCGACCGGCCACGCCGGACGTCAGCACGCAGCAGGCCGGTACCACGGCCTCATCGAGGAGGACCGAACACCCTCCGCAGTGTCCGCGACCGCAGGGCTCCTTGGTGCCGGTGAGTCCCAGATCGTCCCTGAGCCAGTCGACCAGCCGGCGCTCCGTCGCGGGAAGAGAGACTCGTTCGCCGTTGACGTACACCTCTTCGTTCATGCCTCCCCCTAGGTGGCTTCGACGCATCTGAGCAGGGCACGTTCGACCAGGCTTGCCACGAGATGACGCCGGTAGGCCCGCTCGCCCGGGTCGCGCACGCCGACCCGCACCTCACGCGCCGCGGCTGCGCCGCTCGCCCTGGCCGCCTCGCGAAGGTCACCGGCGTGACCGGCCCAGGTCTTCTCCGCGTGCCTGAGCCGATGGGGCACGGTGCCCGTGGACCCGACAGCGATCGAGCACCGGGCCGGGTCGTCCGCACCCCACCAGCCCGCGGCCACGGTTGCGAGGTTCGGCCCTCCCGCGGCCCGGACACCGACTTTCTCGAAGGCGGAGAAGGGCGGGGGCGACCAGCGCAACGCGATGACGGGGGCAGGCTGTCGGCGCAGAACCACCTCCAGGGGATGCCAGGCGATCTCGCCCTCGTGCACGGCGAGTTCGCCCGCGGCGGCGTCCAGAGCCAGGAGCGCCACCGCCAGGCAGGCCGGCTGCCGTGATCCGACGTTGCCGCCCGCGGTCGCCAGGTTCCGCACCGCAGGGCCTGCGACGCTTGATGCCGCTTCGCGCAACACGGCAGGGAGCGTCTGGTCCGCTGCGATTCTCGCCAGAGTGGTCGCGGCACCGATCTCTCTCGTCCCGTACCGGTGCAGTTCCTCGATCGCGGCCAACGGGACGATCTCCACCTTCCGGTCCCGGCAGGCGGGCACCGCGAGCGTGCCGCCCCCGAGCAGGACAACCTGGGGCCGTGACCGGAGCAGAGCGGCCAGCTCGGAAACATCACGTACGTGGTGGACGGTGGAGACGTTCATGGACGGCTCACCTCCTGCTCTGCGCTCTTACGGCGAAGGACCTGCCAGACCTCCTGCGGCCGCAGGGGCAACCGGGTGAAGCGCACGCCTGTGGCGTCCGCGAGAGCGTTGGCGACCGCGGCGGCGACGGGCGTGATCGGCACCTCGCCCACTCCGTTGCCGCCGAACGGCCCTCCGTCCACCGGCACGACCGAGAACACGACCTTCACCGGAGGAACATCCACTGCACCAGGCGCCCCGTGCGCCTGGATGGTCCCCGGGCCGTGGCCGTCCTCTCCCGGCAGCCATGCGTCGATGCGAGCCAGCCCGAGGCCCTGGACGGTGCCGCCGTGGACCTGACCCGCCGCGGCCTGCGGGTTGATCGGTCGGCCGCAGTCCACCACCGCGAGGCAGTCCTCGACCTCGACGACCCCGGTGTTCTGATCGACGGCGACACGGACGAAGCAGGCAGCGAACGAGGGTGTACCGGATCTCGGGGCATGGACGGCGGTGCCGCCCATGGATGTCACGTTCGCCAGGTCGGCGCGATCGAGCGGGACCTCTTCACCGGTCCGGAAGCACATGATCTTTCCCGCCACCAGATCCAGGTCCGCCGCGTCAACGTCCGACCGGCCGACCAGGTGGTCAAGGAGTGCGCGCCGGGCGGCTGCCGCGGCCAGCCGGGCGGCCTCCCCACCGACGAAGACGCTGCGTTGCGCGGTGCTTCCCACGTCGGCCGGGCCCGCGGCCGTGTCCCCCTCCACCACCTGCACCCAGGCGAAAGGAAGCCCGATCTCCTCGGCCACGATCTGGGCGAGCACGGTGCTCGAGCCGGTGCCGCTGTCGCAGGTGCCTGTGTAAAGGGTCACGCTGCCGTCGGCGTTCCAGCGCACGCGTGCCTCACTGGTGTCCTCCGCCGGTGAGGTCACACTGGACTTCGTGGCGATGGCGACGCCGCTCCCGCGCAGCCGGCCGTCGGACCCCACGGTGGGGGCCGTCATGAACCGCTCACCGTGGTCGAGCACCGTCCTGCTGCGACCGCCCACCGCGGCAGGAGCGCCGTCGTGGCCGGGGCGGTGCACGTTGACGCGCCTGATCCCGACGGGAGTGAGGTCCAGCCGGCGCGCCGCGATGTCCATGACCTGCTCGAACGCGAAATTGACCTGGGCGCCTCCGTAGCCCCGGTAGGCGCCGCCCGGCAGGGTGTCGGTCTGTACGGCCGTACCGGTGAACCGGTGAGTCGCGTACGGATACAGGGCGGGAACAGCGGTCGCCATGGCTCCCAGGACGTAGGGGGCGTGCGATGCGTAGGCACCGGAGTCGAGGACGACATCGATCTCCGAGGCGAGCACGCGGCCGGAGCCGGTCAGCCCGATCCGCACGTCGAGCCGTGCGCCATGACGGCCTCGGCCCGCCGTCAACTCCTCATCGCGGCTGTACGTCAGCCGGACCGGTCGGCCGAGCCGGAGTGCCAGCCAGCAGACCAGAGCTTCTTCGTACAGTTCCTGACGCCCGCCGAAGCCGCCGCCCTCGGCTACCTTGCGCAGCCGGATCCGTTCTTGGGGCAGCCGCAGTATCTCCGCGCACAGCCGCCTGATCTGAGCAGGGGACTGGGTGTTGCTCCACAGCGTGATGCCACCGTCCTCCGGAACCGCCGCGCAGGCGTGCGGCTCCAGGCAGACGTGTTGCGCGGCGGGATTCCAGAACCTCTCCGACACCACCAGATCCGAGGCGGTGAAGGCGGCCGTTGCGGAGTCTCCCGCCGAAAGCGTTCCCAGGACTCGCCCGCGTTCGAGCGCGCTGTCGATGTCGAGGACGGGCTCCTTGGGGAGCCAGCGCACTCGGGCGGCACGGGCCGCCTCCTGCGCCTCGGACCGCGTCCCTGCCACCACCACGGCCACCCCATCACCCACGTGCCGGGCAGCGTCCGTCAGCAGGTATTTGTCCCGTGCCAGATCGAGTTGGTCGCTGGGTGGTGCGGCGGCTGGGTTGAAGGGGACCTGGGGGACGTCGGCTGCGCGGAACAGTGCCATGGCGCCGGCATCGTCGATCGACAGGACGTCAGCGCGCGGATGGGGCGAGCGGATGACGGACGCCCATAGGGCGCCGGGGATGGTCATGTCGGTCAGGTACCTGAAGCGTCCGGTGGCCTTCTCCCACCCGTCCAGGCGCGGCAGCGACTCGCCGACGAGGTGGCGACTCGGGTCAGGCATGAGGAAGGGGGAAGAGATTGATGTCTTCTTCGGCGAGAGGGCTGACACGCCAGCCCAGGCGGACGGCCGCTTCCTGGATGGCCTTGCGCCCGAGGAAAGGGAAGGCCGCGGCGAAATTGGGAACCAGTCCTGGGACCAGGACACGGACCACCCGCATTCCCGTGGCCTCCACGTCCGGCGTGCTCAGATCGGCGTAGAAAATCTCCAGTCCGCGGCTCTCGAGCACCTTGCGATAGCTGTTGAGCGAACCGTCGGGCATGCTCGGGACGTCCTCGAAGCTCCTCGTCGCCGGCACGTCGGTCCAGGGACGTACGACGTCACGGGCCCGAGGGTCGAGGAAGATCTGCTGCTGGCACATGAGATCTCCGGCATCGCGGAAGTCCGGCCGATAGTCGTCGAGGTAGGCGCGGTCGCGGCGCCACGGTTTCACGAACCGGTCACTGAACTCGTCGTTGGCCGCCGCCCGGCGAAAGTCTCCGTGAGGGTCGAGCAGGTCCCTGCTGACGTCCTGCAGGGTCAGTGCCTCCGTCCACGCCTTCGCCGCGGCGGCCTCCGGGTCGCTCCTCGCAGCGAACCCGATGTTGAACAGCTCGTTCTCGACGTCCTCCACCACGCCGGCGAAGACGGGGACGCCGAACTCGTTGTCCAGATGAATCAGCCAGGCCCGCTGCGCGCTGCCGCGCTGCCACAGGCCCTCCAACCGGGACGTCGGGATCACCGCGGGAAGCGCATGCGCATTGGCCCACCAGATCATCGTCGCGTGCCGTTCGACGATCTCCTGAAGGGCGGACGTCATGGCCGCTTCCAGATTCGGCCCCGCCGCTATGCCGGGATAGAACGGATTGTTGGTCGGCTGCTCGTCGCTGAAGTCGCCGATATGCCAGTTGACGTACGTGAGGCTCGCGGGAAGAAACGCCGGGCGATCGTTGGACAGGGAGCGGCCAGCCACCCACCAGGTCTCGTGCTCCCTGGTGAAAGGGACGAAGGGAAAGCCTGGGGTGTTGTACTGGCGCTCGGAGAAAAGGACCAGTCGCTCCGGATCGACGCAGTGTTCCCCGCGAGCGATCAGACTGCTGTAGGAGCCTCGCGCAAGAAGGTCCTTCCGTACGAGATTCCCGCAGTACCGTTCAAGAGCTTCGCCCATTGCCGCGGCACGGGCACCCTCGTGGTCAGCAAATGTGCTCCCTGTGCAGATCCGATCGTTGACATGGGGATAAAGCCGGCTCACGTCAGATACGCGGCTCAGTACGGTCACCAGCGCGTCAGGAAGCGACGGATGGCGGTGGGCCTCATGAAGGGCGGTGATGATCCCGGTACGCCGGTCGACGAGGAGGTCGGCACCCGAGCCAGGCGGCTGCAGTGACCGGGGCCCCTCTCGAAGCGGCAAGGGAAGCACCGGATGCCGCGAAACCGTCAGATCCGACGGGTTCACCTCGACCTCGTGCCACCATCCTTGGGCCGGCCGTCCCGCCACCCAGTGAGCGATGTCGGCGAACAGGAGGGAGAGCATCCACGTCAGCTCGGCCGGCGATCCGTCGTGCGCGCTGAACGCTCGGGTGAGCAGGGCCCGCTGGACGGCGGCGTCCTCGGCGGCGGCGAGCCGCCTCCCCAGCAGGTCCCGGTAGTCCGGGCTGCGTCCGGGGTCCACGTGCGGGCCGAGCCAGCCCTTTCCGTGGTCGAGATGGAACTGCGTCCACCGAAGTCCCAGCAACGCGCAGATGTCGTTGATCCCGGTGAGGAAGTCCGGGTTCAGACCGGCATCGAGGGCGACCACCAGATGATCGCGCGACGATGCGCGCGCGACCTCCTCGAAGTGTTCGGGCGAGCAGGGCACAGCCGAACGGAACTCCCGGACCAGGCCGCTGTCCACGACGAGGTCGCACAGCGTCTCGTCCCCGACCAGGATCAGCGAGGCGTCGGCGCGCCCGCACCCGGCCCCGTCGGCCAGAGCTCCGGCGTCGAGCAGGGCGGTGATCAGCTCGTTCATGGCCGCCGGGTCGGCGGCGGATGCGCACAGCGTGCTCAGCGGTGTGCTGCCGTCGCAGTTCCTCAGCAGACTCTCGATCTCACCCGGAGCCGGCGGAACGCGCCACAGCTTCCCAGCGGGCAGTGACAGCAGCGACCCACCCGCCGGATGCGGCCGTACGTCCACGGAGATGACCCGCGGGCGGAGATCCGGCGGCGACATTCGTTCACGCATCGGCCGCCCTTTCCACTAGGGCGGCGGCCCACCGACGGCGGGTGGGGGCAGGAAGATCGTTCTCCCCCGGACGATAGACGGCGGTGTGCGCGGTGGCGATGAGGAGTTCGAACACCCGGCTCGTGTCCGGTATCGCCCCGTGCTCCGCACGGGCAAGTTCGGCGCGTTCTCCGTCATCCACTGCGCGAGCCCGCCCTCGGAGCCAGAATTCGGCGTCGCTGGGACCAGGAAGCGCGTGAAGGACATATCTTCCGTCGCGCAGCAGGTCACGGCATTTCGGTGAGGTCTCGATCAGGCCCACGTAAATTCCGGTGCCGTGGAAGAAGGGGCAGACCGGATGTACGCGCGGCCAGCCGTCCGCCGTCACCGTCGCCAGATAGGCGATACTCAAGCGATCGATTATCTTACGGCCCAATTCCGCCATTGCGCCGTCTGCGATTCTCAGCGCTTCCCAATCGGCCATGGTGATCCATTCGCGACTTCTGTTGTCCGGTTCCACAGGGCCGGCACGCCGGTTGTCACCGGCGTGCCGGCCCTGGCAGCCCTGATGAACTCAGGACTAAGCGTCAGCTTCCTCGGAAAGCTGCTCCCACGCGAAGGACGCCTTGCTCATCGCGTGATGTCCCCGGGTCACGTCCAGCATCGCCGGAGCGTCGTTGATCTCCTCGTACATGTCCACCTCCTCGAAAGGCTCGTGCAGGTGATTGCCGGAGAATCGTGACACGGCGAGGAATGCACTCGGAATGCGGCCGGTATTCATCGAATATGTGACAGGCTGCTGATTGATATTTCACCTGGCCGGCCCGGGAAAAAATCATCGCAAGTTCTTCGGCGGGGGCGTCCCGCGCGTGACCGGCTACGGGCAGGCGTCGCAGCGGCGCGTCCGCCGAGGGGCGGATTCTCGCGAGATGTGCGCCGGCCCGGGACCTGGCCGGGGCCGGGCGCGTGGCGGGGTACGGCCGGGGATCAGAGGCGGTTCTGGGCGATACGTTTGCCGGAACCGTTCGGCAAGGACATGGAGCGGCCGGGTCAGAGGCGGTTCTGGGCGATGCGTTTGCCCAGCCCGGCCAGGGAGTCGTCGGCCATGAGCGCGGGCAGGCGGGGCGCGTCCGCGTCGACCTGGCGCAGCACCGCGGGGTGATCGCCGCTGAACCGGCTCCAGGCCCGGACCACCTCCGGCATCGCCGCGATGGCCGCCTCCGACAGGATCGCCTCCCTGGGCAACCACGACGTCAGGAACGCCGAGACCCGCCGCGGACTCCACCACAGCGGCCGATCCCCGACGAACTCGGCCAGCTTCTCGAACGCCTCCCGCGCTCCCGGCATCTCCGGCAGATCCCGGAACCGGGCCAGGGTGTCGTCGGACGCTCCGTGTACCAGGCCGGGGACGCCCTGCGCACGGGTGATCGCCAGCGGCCGCACGCCCGCCAGCGTGTCCGCGACCTCCACCCCCATGATCCGGTCACCCAGTTCGAACGCGTCCAGGATCCGCCCGGCCACCGTCCCCGGTTCGGCCGCCGCCAGCTCCAGATCGTCGAGGAACTTCGCCTCCTCGACCAGCGCGTCGACCGCCAGCCCGCCATGCGGCTGGTCGATGCCGACCACCAGGATGTGCGGCTCCTTGCCGTTGTCATACCGGAAGGAGAGCACGGCCAGCACCTGCTCGCCGTACGGGTCGGCCTTGCCGTACCAGGCGCCCTCGCACGTCACCCGGCCCATCCGGCGCACCCACCCGGCGAGCGTCTCGTCCAGCCCACGGGCGGCGTCGGCGTACACCCCGGCACCCACCACCGCCTCGCCGTCAGCCGCAGACCCGCCGTCACCCGCCGCTTGGCCGTCGCTCACCGCCTCGCCGTCACCCGCAGCCTGCCCGTCATCTACGGCCTCGCCGTCGCTTGCCAGAGGGCCGGACGCCGCGTCCGGCGCATCCGGAGCGCCGGTGGGAGGCGACGGCCGGCCGGCGTTGACCGCGGCCAGAGCGACCAGCGTGAGCCGCGCCTCAGGACCGCCGTCCGCCGCCAGCTCGGCCAGGAACGGTCGCACCCGCTCCGGCGCCAACCCGGCCGTGATCCTGGCCGCCCAGAGCTCGGTCCGCAGCGGTGAACGCCACCTGAGCAGGTCACGAGCCTGGCCGACAGCCGTGGAAAACGCCTCAGTGCTCACCATCCGACCGTACCTTGCGGGCTCGCGCCTCTTGTCCCTCGCTCCTGCCCTCTATTCTGATCGAGGGCGAGGAGTGGGGCTGCACGGAGATCCGCATTCTCGGGCCTGTCGAGGTCCGTCGGGACGGGGCGCCGGTGCCGCTTGGCGGTTCGAAACATCGCGCGCCTCTCGCACTTGTGGTGCTCAACGCGAACGGCGTCGTCTCCGTCGATCGGGTGATCACGGCATTGTGGGACGAGGACGTGCCGTCAACGGTCGCCAACCAGATTCAGCAGATGATCTCGAAACTCCGCCGAGCACCGGGCAGGGACGCCGACCGCGCGTCCCCGCTCGTGTATCGCGCTCCGGGCTACGTCCTGCGGCTGGACGAGACGACGAGCGATCTCGCCGTCTTCGGGCGCTTCGCGGAGCGCGGACGGGCCGCGCTCGCCGACGGCCGGCCGTCGGACGCCGCTCGCGATCTCGGCGCCGCGCTCGACCTGTGGCGGGGGCCCGCACTGGGGGACACGACCGGCCCGCTGATCCTCCTCGAGCGGCCACGGCTGGAGGAGCGACGGCTCGGGGTCATGCAGGACAGGATCGACGCCGAGCTGGCGCTCGGCCGTCATACCGAACTGGCCGGCGCGCTGACGGCGCTGGTGGCCGAACATCCACTGCGCGAATCCTTTCGCGAACGGCTCATGCTCGCGCTGTACCGATCGGGCCGCCAGGCCGAAGCGCTGGCCGAATACCAGCGGCTGTACCACCTTCTCGACGAGGAGCTGGGGATCCAGCCATGCGCGAGCGCGCAACAACTGCATCGGCAGATGCTCGCCGGCGTACCCGATCCGGGGGTCGGGCCGCCGCCGGGCCCGCCGCCGGCCGCGGTCGCGCTGGGCGGGCACGGGTCACCGGACGCGCCGGTCGTGCCGCGCCACCTTCCGGCGGCCACCCGCGACGTCACCGGCAGGGACGACCAGCTCGAACTGCTCGACGAACTGCTGCCCGACGACGAGGGCGGCGACGCGCCGGGCGTGGTGATCTCGGTCGTCTCCGGTACGGCCGGCATCGGCAAGACCGCGCTGGCGGTGCACTGGGCGCACCGGGTCGCGGACCGGTTTCCCGACGGTCAGCTGTACGTGAACCTGCGCGGCTTCGATCCACTCGGTCACAGGGTGACGCCGGCCGAAGCGCTGCGCCGGTGTTTCGACGCACTCGGGGTGCCACCGCAGCGGATCCCTGCCGACGCGGACGCCCAGGCGGGGTTCTACCGCAGTCTCCTGGCCGGCAAGCGCATGCTTGTTCTCCTGGACGACGCTCGTGACGAGGAACAGGTACGGCCCCTGCTGCCGGCCGCACCGGGCTGTCGCCCTGATCACCAGCCGCGACCATCTCTCCCGTCTGGTCGCGGCCCAGGCCGCCCGGCCCATCTCTCTGGGCCTGCTCACCGACGTCGAAGCGCGCCGGCTGCTCGCTCGGCGGCTCGGCGACGATCGTGTCGTCGCCGAGCCCGAGGCCGTCGACGCCATCATCTCTCGCTGCGCGCGGCTTCCCCTTGCCCTGGCGGTGATGGCCGCCCGCGCCGCCGCCCAGCCCGACTTCCCGCTCCGAACATGGGCCGAGCGGCTGCGCGACAGCCCGCTCCCGCACACACGTCAGAGCACGAGGGTTCCGCGCGGCGAGACCGCGGAGCGACGGTGAACGCAGAGCCAAGAAGCGTGGGCTGTCGCTCAACAATTCACACGCGCGCTTGGGCACTCTGGAGCTGGCAACCCGCCGAACACCGAGGTCGGCCGCCGAGAGTGCTGTTGCCGATCTGCCAGTCGTTGAAGGGAACCCACGTGCCCAAGCTCTCCACCCGCCTGGCGGCATCCTGCGTCACCGCCGTGACCGCGATCAGCCTGGCCGCCACGACGAACCCAGCCCAGGCAGCCGCCGCCGAGACGCTGCCCCTCTCGTGCGTCTCCAGCGCCGGAAACGCCTCGGCGTACGTCTACTACACCAACGGCGGCAGGACGATCACGAAGATCGACTATTACATCTACAACTCGCACGGCAGGCGTACGGAGAACAACATCACCATCGGCGACTCCGGAACGGCGCCGACCACCAAGACGTCCACCGACAGCGCCATCTCGAACGACGGGGTGCGCAATCTTCGCGAGAAGAACTACTCCCGCGGCCAGGGCTGGATCCGGTTGGAGGTCATCTTCGACGTGCCGAACGCCGGCGACCCGAAATGCGAAATCTCGAAGTACCTCTAGTCGCCGGCGTGCGGGCATCGCAGAGTGACGCGATAGCTGCTTGCCGCTCTGGACCTGCTGCTTCACCTGGCCGAGCGCCCCCGTCCGGTCGGGTCAACTGGTCGGGGTTGGCTCGTCCGGTGAGTCAGATGGTTCCTGGCCGGGGGCGCGGTGAATCGCTGCGGTGGTCAGTTGTCGCCGGTGAGGCCCGCCTTGCGCAGGGCCTCGGCCATGGCGCCCGTGGGTGCGGGGCGGCGCTGGCCGCCGCGTCCGCGCTGGCCTCCGTCGCCGCGCTGGCCGTTGCCTCTGCCGTCGTCGCCCCGGCGGTCGTCGCGACCGCCCTGGCCGCCGCGACCGCCGTCGCCACGCCCGCCCTGGCCGCGGCCGTCGTTGCCACGCCCGGCGTTGCCCCTGCCGCCGTCGCCCCGGTTGCCGGTGCCGCGGTTGCCGTCGCGGGTCTCGCCTCTGGGATCGTCGGCGCCACGGGTGCCCCGGCGGTCGGCGCCGCGGCGGGGGCCGTCGGACGGCGACTGGCCGGTGATCTCGTCTTCCAGGCGCAGCGTCAGGGAGATGCGCTTGCGGGGGATGTCGACGTCGAGGACCTTGACCCGCACGATGTCTCCGGGTTTGACCACGTCGCGGGGGTCCTTGACGTAGGTGCGGGACATGGCCGACACGTGGACGAGGCCGTCCTGGTGCACGCCGACGTCGACGAAGGCGCCGAACGCGGCCACGTTGGTGACGACGCCCTCCAGGATCATGCCCGGCGTCAGGTCGGAGAGCTTCTCGACGCCCTCCTTGAAGGTGGCCGTCTTGAACGCGGGTCTCGGGTCACGGCCGGGCTTCTCCAGCTCGCGCAGGATGTCGGTGACCGTGGGCAGGCCGAACGTGTCGTCGGTGAAGTCGCCGGGCCGCAACGAGCGCAGCGCCGCGGCGTTGCCGATCAGTGACTTGAGGTCGCTCTTGACGGCGCCGAGGATGCGCCGCACCACGGGGTAGGCCTCCGGGTGCACGCTGGAGACGTCGAGCGGGTCGTCGCCGCCGCGGATGCGCAGGAAGCCGGCGCACTGCTCGAACGCCTTGGGCCCGAGCCTGGGCACGCTCTTCAGCGCCGAGCGCGTGCGGAAGGGGCCGTTGGCGTCGCGGTGGCGGACGATGCTCTCGGCCAGTGTGGAGCCGATGCCGGACACGCGGGTGAGCAGCGGCGCCGACGCGGTGTTGACGTCGACCCCGACGGCGTTGACGCAGTCTTCGACCACCGCGTCGAGCGAGCGGGAGAGCTTGGACTCGGCGAGGTCGTGCTGGTATTGGCCGACGCCGATCGACTTGGGATCGATCTTGACCAGCTCGGCCAGCGGGTCCTGCAGCCGGCGGGCGATGGAGACCGCGCCGCGCAGCGACACGTCGAGGTCGGGCAGCTCCTGCGAGGCGTAGGGGGAGGCGGAGTAGACCGAGGCGCCGGCCTCGGAGACCATGATCTTCGTCACCGACGGCATGTGCTGGACCAGCTCGCCGGCCAGCTTGTCGGTCTCGCGCGAGGCGGTGCCGTTGCCGATGGCGATCAGCTCGACCCCGTGTCGCTGCGCGAGCGCGCCGAGGACGGCGAGCGACTCGGACCACTGCCGCTTGGGCTCGTGGGGGTAGATCGTGGCCGTCTCGACGACCTTGCCCGTGGCGTCGACCACGGCGACCTTCACGCCGGTGCGCAGGCCGGGGTCGAGGCCCATCGTCGGCCGGCTGCCGGCCGGGGCGGCGAGCAGCAGGTCGCGCAGGTTGGCCGCGAACACCCGCACCGCTTCCTCTTCGGCCGTCTGCCACAGCCGCATGCGCAGGTCGATGCCGAGATGCACGAGGATGCGCGTGCGCCAGGCCCAGCGCACGGTCTCGGTCAGCCACTTGTCGGCCGGCCTGCCCTGGTCGGAGACGCCGAACCGGGAGGCGATGCGCATCTCGTAGTCGGGGCTGTCGTCGGGCTCGAGCGTGACGGAGAGGATCTCTTCCTTCTCGCCCCTGAACATGGCCAGGATGCGATGGGAGGGGAGCTTGGTGAACGGCTCGCCGAACTCGAAGTAGTCGGAGAACTTGGCCCCCGCCTCCTCCTTGCCCTCGCGCACTTTCGACACCAGCCGCCCGCGGTTCCACAGCTGCTCACGCAGGGCGCCGATGAGGTCGGCGTCTTCCGCGAAGCGCTCGATCAGGATCGCCCTGGCGCCTTCGAGGGCCGCGGAGGCGTCGGCCACCCCCTCGGTGACGAAGCCTTCGGCGGCGGCGGCCGGGTCGATCGAGGGATCGGCGAGCAACTGGTCGGCCAGCGGCTCCAGCCCCAGCTCCCGGGCGATCTGTGCTTTGGTGCGCCGTTTGGGCTTGTAAGGAAGGTAGATGTCTTCCAGCCTGGCTTTGGTCTCGGCCGCCATGATCTGCTGGCGCAGCTCGTCGTCGAGCTTGCCCTGCGACTCGATCGACTCCAGGATGGCCGCCCTGCGCTCCTCCAGCTCGCGCAGGTAACGCAGTCGCTCCTCGAGCGTGCGCAGCTGAGCGTCGTCGAGAGCGCCGGTGGCCTCTTTGCGGTATCGCGCGATGAACGGCACGGTCGCGCCGCCGTCGAGCAGATCGACGGCCGCCTGCACCTGCCCGTCGCGTACGCCGAGCTCTGCCGCGATCCGCTGGTGAATAGAGAGCACTTGGTTGCCTTTCGATGGTCCCGCCGGTCAATTGTGCAGGACTACGCCGTCTTTCATGACCAGAGTGCGCGCAGGGTGAACGACCACGGCCTCCGCCGGGCCCGCGCAGGGCACGACCACCAGGTCGGCCCGGTCACCCTCGGTCAGGCCGTAGCCCGTCAGCCCCAGCGCGCGGGCGCCGCCGTAGGTGGCGGCCTCCAGCGCCAGCTCGATGTCCTCGTCTGTGCGGAACGTGCTGCGGTAGGCGAGATGCATCGCCCGCTCCAGCATGTCGCCGCTGCCGTAGGGGCCCCACAGGTCGCGGATGCCGTCGTGCCCGCACGCGATCGTGACGCCCGCGGCCCGCAGCTTCTTGACCGGCGGCACGGGGTAGTTGTAGACGGCCCCGGTGGCGAGCGCCACGCCCGCCTCCGCGAAGCCCCGCGCCAGCCGGTCGACGTAGGCCTCGTCGAGCTGGCCGAGCGCGTAGGCGTGGCTGACCGTGACGCGGCCGCCCAGCCCGAGCACGCGGGTGCGCTCGGTGATGAGCTCCAGCTCCCAGCCGCCCAGCGAGCCGCCGTCGTGCAGGTGGAGGTCGAGATGCGTGCCGTAACGCTCGGCCAGGCCGAAGACCAGGTCGAGGTGGCGCACGGGGTCACGGTCGATGCCTGCCGGGTCGATGCCGCCGACCGCCTCGACGCCGCCCTTCAGCGCCTCTTCGAGCAGCTCGGCGGTGCCCGGGGTGGTCAGCACGCCGTGCTGCGGGAAGGCGACCTGACGCACGTCGACCGGGGACCGCGCGGCCGCCTCGCGCACGGCCTCGACACCGCGCAGCCCGACCTCGGGGTCGATGTCGGTGTGGGTGCGCACATGGGTGGTGCCGGCCGCGCTCATGCGCTCCAGCAGCGCGCCGATCCGTTCGACGCTCGGCACGCCCAGCTCGCCCCGGCGGGCGAGGTCGTTGCCGATGCGGCCCGCGAGCGTGTCGTCGGCGGAGTGGGGCACCCACGGCCCGCCGTAGAGCGTCTTGTCGAGGTGGCAGTGGGCCTCGACGAGACCGGGCAGCACCAGCCGGCCCCCGACGTCGGCGACCCGGGCGCCGGGCGCGTCGATGCCCTCGCCGACGCGGGCGATCCGGCCGTCGCGGACGAGAACGTCGGCGGTTGAGCCGCGCCCCCAGGGGAGCCCGCCACGGAGCAGCACGTCGGTCATGCCCAGCACCCTAAACGCCCGTACCGACGATTTCCGTGTCGCCGCTGTGACGGTTCCGGACCGCGGGGAGGCGACGTGCGATCAGCACGGAACCCGAAGGGCGCCTGCCGGAGGAGCCCGGTGTGCGGGCTCAGCCGGGTTGGCGGGCGAAGAGTTCGAGGTGGTGGCACCTACGGCAGCGGAACGCCTCGACCTGCCACTTGGGCCGGCCGAAGAGCTTGGCCCCGCCGAACACGCCGCGTTCGAGTGCGCCCTGGACCCACCTGACGTATCCCTGGGAGCTCTGGCCGGAGTCCATGATGAACCCGGTCTCCAGCGCCTGTTCGCCGCAGTGCGTGCACCGCAAAATGGACATGCGTCCCAAGCGTAGTCAGATTTCGTCGAGATGAGAGACGTTCGCGAGGTCGGCGGCGCCGGTGCTGGGCCGCCCCTCGAACCAGGCGTCGAGGATCTCGCCGAGCACCACGTCGGAGGTCAGCCGGAGGCTGAGCGCGAGGACGTTGGCGTCGTTCCAGGTGCGGGCACCGTCGGCGGTGTAGGCGTCGACGCAGAGCGCGGCACGTACGCCGGGCACCTTGTTCGCGGCGATGGAGGCGCCCGTGCCCGTCCAGCAGCAGACGACCGCCTGGTCGGCCCGCCCCTCGCTGACGTCTCTCGCGGCGAGCTCGCAGGCCCACGCCCAGTCGGCGCGCTCGCCGTCGCCGAGCGCGCCGTGGGTGACCACGTCGTGCCCCCGCCTGCGCAGTTCGTCGACGACCCGCTCGGCCACGCCGTCCTTGCTGTCGGCGGCCACGGAAATCCGCATGCGTCCTCCCGGTTGCTCACCTTCAGATGTACCAGCGCCCCCGGCCGGAATCGAACCAGCGGCCCGCTGTCCGGGAAACAGGGTGCGTGGCGGGTGCGGGAATCGAACCCGCCTGGAGCGACGTATGAAATCGCCGGGCACACCAGCGCCCCCACCCGCCTGGGAGACGGTCCGGGGGCCGGGGATCAGCCTCGGCGCACCCAGGACACGCCCGTACGGCGCCGCACGCGCATTCGCCGGGTGGTCATGGGAGGTCCTTTCCGCTGGTTCGGGTGCCGGTATCGAGCATGGCGGCGGCCCGTACGATGGCGCAACCTGTTTGTCTGGCACGTGTCAGACTGGCGCATTGAGGCGGTATGTGCTTGGTTGTGCAGCCATATGAGAATTGACGAGAGTGACGTCCCCGCGCTCGCCCGCGGGTGCGCGATCCTCGGCACAGGTGGCGGGGGAGACGTACGCGCGGGTTCGCTGGCCGCGGTCAGGGCCATCCGCGCGTACGGCGAGGTGCCGCTGGTCGATCTGGCCGACCTGCCCGACGACGCGCTGGTCGTGCCGCTGTCCGGGATCGGGGCGCCGACGGTCGGGCACGAGATGATCCACGGGGAGGACGAGCCCCAGCGCGTCGCGGAGGAGGTCGAGCGGCTCTTCGGCCGCCCGCCGAGCGCGATCATGTCCTCCGAGATCGGCGGCTCGAACGGGGTCGCGCCCGTCGCCTGGGCCGCCCGCCTCGGAGTGCCGCTGCTCGACGCCGACGGCATGGGCCGGGCGTTCCCCGAGGTGCAGATGGTGTCGATGTACGTGGCCGGGCTGCCGGCCGACCTTGTGATCATGTCCGACATCGTGGGGAACGTCGTGACCATCCGCCCGATCGACGGGCTCTGGTCGGAGCGCCTGGCGCGGGCCGTGTGCGTGGCCGCGGGCTCGCACGCGCTGATGGCCGACTACGTCCTCACGGCCGGCCGGGCCCGCGGCGCGGTCATCGAGGGCACGGTCACCCGCGCGATCGAGATCGGCACGGCCACCGAGGGCGCGGCCGACCCGCTCGGCGCGCTCCAGGACCGCCTCGGCGCCGTACGCCTGATCACCGGCAAGCTGACCGACGTGGACCGGCGCACCACCGGCGGCTTCGTCAGGGGGACCGCCACGATCGAGGGCACCGGCGACGACCGCGGCCGCCGCCTCACCGTGGAACTGCAGAACGAGAACCTCGTCGCCGTCGAGGACGGCGCCGTGCGGGCCATGGTGCCCGACCTCATCACCGTCGTGGACACCGAGACGGCCGCCGCCGTCCAGACCGAGAGCCTGCGGTACGGCCAGCGCGTCAGCGTGCTCGCCTGGCCGTGCGACCCGCTCTGGCGCACGCCCAAAGGACTGGAGACGGCCGGCCCCAGGGCGTTCGGCTACGACCACGACTACGTACCCGTGGAGGAGCTGACCGCGCATGGCCGACCTGCCTGACCTCGGCATCGGGATCGACGTCGGCGGTACGAACACCGACGCGGTCGTGCTCGGCCCCGGCGGCCGGGTGGTGGCCAAGGCCAAGCGCCCGACGACCCCGGACGTCACCGGCGGGCTGCGGGCGGCCATGGACGCGGTGCTGGCGGACCTGGAAGGCGCAGGGGACCCGCCCGCCCCGGGGGACGGGCAGGGCGGCGGCGCGCGCGGCCGGGTGGCCAGGGTCATGCTGGGCACCACGCACGCGACCAACGCGATCCTCGAACGCAGGAACCTCGGCCGGGTCGCCGTGCTCCGGCTCGGCGCCCCCGCCACCACCGCCGTCCCCCCGCTGTCGGGCTGGCCCGGCGACCTGTGCGCGGCCGTGTCGGCGGGGGAGGCCATCGTCCCCGGCGGGCACTACGTCGACGGCCGCGAGATCGGCCCGCCCGGCCTCGGAGCCGTACGCCGCTTCCTGGACGGCGTGCAGGCCGACGCCGTGGCCGTCACGAGCGTCTTCAGCCCGGCGAGCGACGAGCACGAGCGCCTCGTCGCGGAACTGGTCACCGCCGAGTACGGCCTGCCGGTCTCGCTCAGCCACGAGATCGGCACGCTGGGGCTGCTCGAACGGGAGAACGCCACCGTGCTGAACGCCGCCCTGTATGGCGTCGCCGCCCACGTGACCGCCGCGCTGACCGCCGCCCTGGCCGAGCGCGGCCTGGGCGCGCGCCCGTACCTGGCGCAGAACGACGGCACGCTCATGACGGTGGAGCACGCCGAGCGGATGCCGGTCGCGACGATCGGCTCGGGCCCGGCCAACTCGCTGCGCGGCGCCGCGTTCCTGTCCGGCGTGGCGGACGCGGTGGTGGTGGACGTCGGAGGGACGTCCACCGACCTCGGGGTGCTGGCCGGCGGCTTCCCCCGCGAGTCGGCTGCGGCGGTCGAGATCGGCGGGGTGCTGACCAACTTCCGGATGCCGGACATCCTCGCCATCGCCCTCGGCGGCGGGAGCGTGGTGCGCGGCGGACGTGTCGGCCCCGACTCCGTCGGCTACCGGATCGCCGGCGAGGCGCTGGTCTTCGGCGGGGAGACGGCCACGATGACCGACGCGGCGGTGGCGGCGGGACGTACCCCGCCAGGGGCGGCCGGCTGGCGCGGCCGGTTGCCCGAGGCCGTCCTGGCCCGCGCGGCCGCGCACTCCTGGCCGGAGGGACGATCCCACGCGGGGGACGAGCGGGAGACGATCGCGGACGTCCTGGCGAGGGCGGTGCTCGTGGCCGACGAGATGGTCCTGGACGCGGTGGACCGCATGACGCTCGGCAGGACCGACCGGCCCCTGGTCGCGGTGGGCGGCGGCGCGTTCATCCTGCCCGGCCGCATCCCGGGCGTGAGCAGGGTGATCCGTCCCGAGCACGCCGAGGTGGCCAACGCCGTGGGCGCCGCGATCGCCCTCGCGAGCGGCCGAGTGGATACGATCTTGCCTGCGGGAGATAGTCGGCTGAAAGCGATCGAAAGGGCCAAGGAGGAGGCGGCGGCGCGAGCCGTGGCGGCGGGGGCGGACCCTTCCGGCGTCGAGATCGTGGATCTTCTCGAGGTGCCGCTGAGCTATCTCTCCGAGCCCGCCGTACGCGTACACGTCAAAGCAGCCGGACCCCTCGCCCGGTGACAGATCGAAAGGATCCCCCCACCATGCGCTGGCACAAGCGCTTGCTCGTAGCCGGGCTCACCGGCGTCCTGGCCCTGACCGCGGCCGCGTGCGCGGGCGGTCAGGTGCGCGGCGCCGGAGGCACACCGCAGCCCGCGGACAGCACCCAACCGGCCACCAGGCAGACCGCGAAGGCCAACGACAGCACGTTCGTCTACGCGCCGAACCTCGACGTCGTCACCGACTGGGACCCGGCCACCTCCTACTCCAACGAGATCGTCGCCCTGTCGAACATCTACGAGGGCCTGACCCGATACAACTTCCAGACCCGCGAGGCCGAACCGCGCCTGGCCACGGAGTGGACCTCGGCCGACGGCGGCAAGGAGTGGACGTTCAAGCTCCGCCAGGGCGTGAAGTTCCACTCGGGCGCCACGATGGACGCCGAGGCGGCGAAGAAGGCGATCGAGCGCACGATCAAGAAGAAGGGCGGCGCGGCCTACATCTGGGACCCGGTCGACACGATCGAGGCCGTGGACGCGACCACGCTGAAGTTCACCCTCAAGCGTGCCGCGCCGCTCGACCTCATCGCCTCCTCCGGCTACGCGGCCCACATCTACGACGTGGGCGCCGTGGACGCCGACGGCGAGACGACCGCCGGCACCGGCCCGTACACGATCGACTCGTGGCAGAAGGGCAAGGAGACCGAGCTCACGCTGAAGGCGTTCGAGGACTACTGGGGCGGCTGGACGCCCGAGCAGTACAAGAAGATCGCCTTCCGGGTCACCCCCGAGATCACCACCGCGTGGCAGCTGCTCCAGAAGGGCGAGGTCAACTTCGTCGAGCGGCTGAACCCGCAGTTGTTCGAGCAGGCCGGCATGACCGACGACGTCCAGACCGCGCAGTCGCCGTCGTTCCAGAACCTGCTGGTGCTGTTCAACACGGCCGCGGGCCCGACGAAGGACGTCAGGATCCGGCAGGCGCTGCAGCTCGCGATCGACTACGACGGCCTGGCGGCGGCGTTGAAGGGCTCGGGGACGAAGGCCAGCGGCCTGGTGCCGGAAGGGCTGCTCGGCCACGTGAGCGGCATGGAGCCCGAGCACGACCTGGGCAGGGCCCAGGAACTGCTCGCCGAGGCCGGGTACGGCCCCGACAACCCCGAACTGCGGCTCTCCCTCACCTACGCGCAGGGCGACGAGGACCAGAAGATGCTGGTCACGTTGCTCAGCTCGGCGCTGAAGAAGCTCAACATCACGCTGCAGGCCAAGCCCATGACGTGGAGCGCCCAGTGGGACCAGGGCAAGCAACGGGGGCAGGACATCTTCGTCATGTACTGGTATCCGGACTATCCGGACGCCTACTCGTGGTTCCTCAACGTGTTCAAGAGCGAGGACGAGCCGCGGTTCAACCTGTCGTACCTGAAGGACCGTGAGATCGACGCCGCCGTCGAGAAGCTGCCCGCGCTCATGGCGACCGACGCGATCAAGGCGGACGACGCGTTCAAGAACCTGCAGAAGAAGATCATCGAGGAGCAGGCGGCGGTGGCGGTGCCGTACGTGCAGACCTACCAGCGCGCGCTGTCCGCGGACGTCAAGGGATACGTGGACAACCCCGCCTATCCCAACGTCGTGTTCTTCTACGACCTCCAGCGCGCGCGCTGACCGCATGCTGCGCTATCTGGCCCGCCGGCTCGGTCAGGCCCTCCTGGTCGTGGCCGGCGTGGTCGTGCTCACGTTCACCGTCATGCGGCTGGTGCCGGGGGATCCCGCGGTGGCGTTCGCCGGGCCGAAGGCCACGCCAGGGGAGCTCGACGCGGCGCGCGAGAGGTTCGGGCTGGACGATCCGCTGCCGGCGCAGCTCGTCGCCTACGTGCGCGACCTGTTCGCCGGCGACTGGGGTGTCAGCCTGCACACCCGGCAGCCCGTGGTCGACGACCTCTATCTCGCCTTCCCCGCCTCGCTCGAACTCGTCGGGGCGGCGCTGCTGATCGCGGTGGTCGTGGGGATCCCGATCGGCGTGCTCGCCGCCCGCTACAAGACGAAATTTCCGGACTTCGGGGTGCGGTTCGGCAGCATGCTGGCCGTCTCCGTCCCCGTCTTCTGGCTGGCCCTCGCCCTCCAGCTCGTCTTCGCCGGCCGGCTCGACTGGTTCCCCGTGGCCGGTGAGTACGACTCCTCGCTCGACACCACCAGCCCTCTCACCCTGTGGACCAACATCACCGTCGTCGACGCCCTCATCACCGGCAACTGGCCCATCCTCACCAGCACCCTCCACCATCTGGTGCTGCCCGCCCTGGTCGTGGCCGCCTACCCCACCGGCGTCATCGCCCAGATGACCAGGGCGACCCTCATCGAGGAGTCCGGCCAGGACCACGCCAAGCTGGCACGCGCGCTCGGGTTCGGCGAGACGTCCATCCTGACCAAGTTCGCCCTGCGGCCGGCGCTGAGCCCCGTGTTGTCGCTGATCGCCCTGGTCTTCGCCTACTCGATCGTCAACGGCTTCCTCGTCGAGGCGATCTTCAACTGGCCGGGCCTGGGCAGCTACGCCGCCGAGGCGATCCGCGCGCGCGACACGCCGGCCATCGCGGGCGTCACCCTCCTGGTCGCGCTGGTGTACGTACTGGCCAACCTGGTCGTGGACGTGCTCCAGGGTTTCCTCGACCCTCGGGCGAGGACGCGATGACGAGCCGCCAGGAAGCCACCGCCGAGGTGCCGCCGCGCCGCCGGCTGCCGAAGGTCCCCGACCGGTTCGCCGCCCTCGGGGCGGTGCTCATCGTGCTGATCGTGCTGGCCGCGGTCATGGCGCCGTGGCTGGCCCCGTACCCGGACGAGCCGCGCCCCCTGGAGGGGTCGCTGCCGCCGGGCGCCGCGCACTGGTTCGGCACCGACCAGCTCGGCCGCGACGTGCTCACGAGAATCCTGTACGGCGCCCGCACGTCGTTGTCCATCGCCGTGTCCGTGCTGGCGGTCTCGGCGCTGGCCGGTGTCACGCTGGGCGTGGTGGCCGGCTACGCGGGCGGCTGGGTCAGAGACGTGATCATGCGGGTCACGGACGTGTTCCTGGCCTTCCCCGCGCTGCTGCTCTCGCTGGCGCTGGCGGTCGTGCTGCCGCCGAGCGTGACCACGGTCATCCTGGCCATCGCGGTGACCTGGTGGCCGTGGTACACCCGGCTGGCGGCGTCCGTGGCCGCCTCCATCGCCACCCGCCCGTACGTGGACGCCGCCCGGTGCCTCGGCGTGCCCGCGCCGCTGATCGTCCTGCGGCACGTGCTGCCGAACTCCCTCACGCCCGTCCTGGTCCAGATGTCGCTGGACGCCGGCGGCGTGATCCTCACCGCGGCGGCGCTGTCGTACCTGGGGCTCGGCGCGCAGGAGCCGACGGCGGAGTGGGGGCTGATGGTGCAGCAGGGGCAGACGTTGTTCACCACGAACTGGTGGATCGGCACGTTCCCCGGGCTGGCGATCCTGGTGACGGCGTTCGCGTTCAATCTGCTGGGGGAAGGGCTGCGCGGCGCGCTCGACCCCAGGGCGAGGAAGGTCACGTGATCGAGGTACGCGATCTCGAGGTGCGCTACGCGGGGCGGCCGGTGGCCCGCGTTCCCGAACTGGACGTGGGCGCGGGCGAGTGCGTCGCGATCGTGGGGGAGAGCGGCTCCGGCAAGTCGACCACGCTGCTGTCGCTCCTCGGCCTCACCGAGAACGCCGACGTCTCGGGACACGTCAGGGTCTGCGGGGTCGACGTGCTGACCGCCTCGCCGCGCCGGCTGCGCGAGATCCGCGGCGCGAGGGCCGCGCTCGTCATGCAGTCGCCCCAGTCGGCGCTCAGCCCCGCCACCCGGCTCGGCGTGCTGATGCGCCGCGCGCTCAGGCTCCACGGCGTCGGGAGCGGCGAGGGCGAGCGCCTGGACGAGATCATGGCGGAGTCCGTGGCGGCGGTCCTGCTCGACCGCGCGATCCTGCGCCGCTACCCGCACGAGATCTCCGGCGGCCAGGCCCAGCGCTTCGCCATCGCGCTGGCCATCGCCCTGGGCGCCGAGGTGATCCTCGCCGACGAGCCCACCAGCGCCCTCGACGTGACCGTGCAGGCCGAGGTGGTCGGCGTGCTGAGCCGGCTCAGGGAGGAACGCGACCTGGCCCTCCTGCTCGTCTCCCACGACCTGGCCCTGGTCTCGACGATCGCCGACCGGGTGCTCGTCATGAAGGAGGGGGAGGTGGTGGAGTCGGGGCCCGCCGCGAGGGTGCTGACCGAGCCGTCGCACCCGTACACGCGCGAGTTGCTGGAGGCGCTGCCGTGACCATGCTCAGGGCCGAGCGGGTGACGCTCGGGTACGCGGGGCGCGACGTCGGCCGCGCGGTCGTGCACGACGTGAGCCTGGACATCACCGCGGGCGGGGTCGGGCTGATCGGGGAGAGCGGCTCCGGCAAGACGACGCTGGCGCGCGCGTTCCTGGGCCTCCTCGCCCCCATCTCCGGAAATATCTGGTACGGCGACCAAACACTCAAAAAGGCGGACATGCGGAAGTTCCGGAAGGACGTCCAGCCCGTCTTCCAGGCCGAGGCCCTCGACCCCAGGATGCGCGTCGGCGCATCCGTGGCCGAGGCACTGCCGGTGCGAGGGCACCGCGCCGCCAGAGCCAGGGTGCCGGAGCTGCTCGAACAGGTCGGCCTCGACCCCGGCCTGGCCACGCGCAGGCCGCACCAGCTCTCGGGAGGCCAGCGCCAGCGAGTGGTGATCGCCAGGGCCCTGGCGGCCGGCCCCCGCCTGCTCATCCTGGACGAGCCCACGAGCGCGCTCGACGTCACCGTGCAGGCGCGGATCCTCGACCTGATCGCCTCGCTGGACACCGAGCGCCTGCTGATCACCCACAACCTCGCCGTCGTGGAGCGGCTCTGCCGCACCTCGCACGTGTTGTTCGCGGGCCGGGTCGTCGAGTCGGGGCCCACGCGCGACCTGCTGGCAAAACCCGCCCACCCCTACACCCGGGCGCTGCGCGACGCGGTGCCGAAACTCGGCGGCCCGCCGCCGCAGGCCCGTGGCGTGACGGAGGCCGTGCCGGCGGAGACGGGCTGCCCGTTCAGGCTGCGCTGCCCGCTGGCCGCGCCCGAGTGCGAGCGGCCGCCCGCGCTCAGGGAGGTGCGGGGGCGTCAGGTGGCCTGCCACCGGGCGGAGGACGTGCTGGTCACGTAACCGGGAAGAGCTCCCTGAGGTGCGCGGTGAAGTCTTCGCTGAGCTTGTCCATCAGCCTCGCCAGCTCCGCGCGCTCCTCGGCGGGCCAGCCGGCCATGGCGCCCTCGAACCACGCGGCCGTCACCTGGCGGCACCTGCGCGCGGCCTTGGCGCCGTCCTCGCTGAGTGCGATGCGCCAGGCGCGGCCGTCGTCGGGGTCGCGCACCCGCTCGACGAGCTTGCGCCCTTCCAGCGCGGCGACGTGCCGGGTCACGTGAGGGCTCTCCACCTGTAGTCCCTGGGCGATCGCACCGACCCTGCACGGCTCGCCCGCGTCCAGCAGGTGAACGAGGATCTGCACGTCGGGCCGGTCGAGCCGGACGCCTGCGGCCTCGGTCAGCCGTTCATGCGTCTTGGCACGGTGGAGCGTGGCCGCGAGCCGGCGGTAGGCGGAGACCGTCTTGATGAGATCGTCGTCCATCGGGTTGCTTACCTAACTTAGGTATGTATCATCGTTCCTCGACTACTTACCCAAAGTATCTAAAAGGAGCGGAACATGGCGACAGCCGTCGCACCCGCGCGCCCTGACACGTCGTCGGTGCGCAACCCCTGGCCGGCCGTGGTGTCACTGGCCTTCGCGGCGTCCATCGCCGCCCTGCAGAACACCGCGGTCGTGCCGTTGCTTCCCGTGCTGCAACGCGAGCTGCACGCCTCTCTGACCGCCGTGAGCTGGACCCTGACGTTGAGCCTGCTGGTCGCCGCGGTCGCGACGCCGTTGTTGTCGCGCTTCGGCGACATGTACGGCAGGCGCCGCATGATCCTCGGCGCCCTCGCGCTGCTGGTCGCGGGCTCTGTGATGGCTGCGCTGGCGACGTCGCTGACCTGGCTGATGGTGGCGAGGGTGCTGCAGGGGTTCGTGGCCGCACTCGTGCCGCTGTCCATCGGCGTGGTGCGCGACACACTGCCCCGCCGCCAGCTCGCCACCGGCATCGGCGTGCTCAGCGCGACCATGGGGTTCGGCTCGGGTGGCGGCATGATCCTCGCGGGGCTCGCCTCAGGAGATTGGCACCTGGTCTTCTGGATCACCGCCGCCATCTCCCTGGCGGCCTCCGTCTTCGTGGCCTTCCTCGTACGCGACCACGCGCCCGCCGTCAGGGGGCGGCCCGACCTGCTCGGCGCCGCGCTGCTGGCCGCCTGGCTGGTCGCCCTGCTGCTGGCCATCAGCGAGGGCGGCCCGTGGGGCTGGACCTCGCCCGGCGTGCTCGGGTTGTTCGCGGCCGCGGCGGTGCTGGCGGGCGTGTGGGTCGTGGTCGAGCGCCGGGTGGCCGAGCCGCTGGTGCAGATGTCCATGCTGGTCCACCGCGGTACGGTCGGCGCGACGGTGGCCTCGATGCTGCTCGGACTCGCGTTCTTCACGCTGCTGACCGGCATCTCGGGCTTCGCCCAGGCGCCCGCCGCCTCCGGTTACGGCCTGGCCGCCTCCACCCTGCAGGTCGGCGTCTACCTGCTGCCCAGCACGCTGTTCATGCTGGTGATCTCGCTGTTCGCGGGCCGGCTGATGCGTCACTTCCACGCCTCGTCCATGGTGGCCGCAGGCTCGGCGGTGACGGGTCTCGCGGCGTTGTGGCTGGTGCTCCGGCACGACGGCCCCGCCGATCTCTACGTGGCGACCTCACTGATGGGCATCGGCTTCGGCATCGGCTACGCGGCGCTCGGCACCATGGCCGTCGAGCACGTCGAGCCCGGCATGACGGCCGTCGCCGCGGGCGTGAACGCGCTCGTGCGCATCGTGGGCGGCAGCACCGCGGGCGCCGCGATCGCCGCCATCCTGGCCGCCAGCCCCGGCGTGCGGGGCTACCAGTGGGTCTTCGGCGTGGCCGCGGCGGCCGGGGCGGTGGCCGCGCTGTTCGCGGCCACGTACGGGTGGCTCAACCGACGGGCGGTCACAGTGCCTTGAGCCCGCTGACCACCTCGAGCAGCACCTTCGCGCCGGGCGCGGGAGGCGGGTGAACGGTCCTTCACGCGCGGGTCCAGCGCTGGTTGGACGCGCCGGTGCAGGTCCAGATCTGGAGCCTGGTGCCGTTGGCCGTGGCGTTGCCCGTCGCGTCCAGGCATTTGCCCGCCCCGACGGCGGTGATGCTTCCGTCGGGGTTGAAGCGCCATTGCTGGTTGCTCTGACCGTTGCAGTCCCAGATGATGACGCTGGTGCCGTCGGCGGTGGCAGCGTTGTTGACGTCCAGGCACTTGTTGCCGTAGACGCGCAGCTCACCTGCGGTGGTGGAGGTCCACTGCTGGTTGTTCTGCTGGTGGCAGTCCCAGATCACCACGTGGGTGCCGTTGGCCTGGGAGGCGCCGGACACGTCGAGACACCTCCCCGAGCCGACACCCTGGATCCGGGTGGGGGGCGGCAAGGGGGTGCCGCCGCTGACCCGGAACACGACGGTGCCGTGGGGCGGGACGCTCGCCGAGATGCTTCCGGTCGTCGTGGTGACGGCGTTCGTCCAGGCATCCCGGAGTGTGAACGGGCCACCGGTCAGGCCGATGGCGGACGCGGTGGTGCTGATCGTGGTGGTGCTGCCGCCCTGATTGAACAGCGCGACCGCGACGTCGCCGTTGCTCAGCCGCTTGGCCAGGACGCGGCGGGTTCCGTCGTTGCCGACCTGGGTGGCCTGGAGGCCGAGCGGATCCTGGTTGATGGCGATCAGATTCTGGTTCTTCATGATCGTCGCAGTCGCGTCGTCCATGTTCCGGAGGTCGTTCCCGGCGATCAGAGGGGCGGCCATGACGGCCCAGAGGGCGAAGTGGCTGCGCATCTCGGTGTCGTTCATGCCGCCCCGGCCGACGACCATCATATCGGGGTCGTTGAACTGCCCCGGCCGGGCGTTGCCCGCCAGAGGGACGTTGACGTCGACGATGTTCTGGATGCCCATCGGGTAGCCGTTGGTCTGACCCGTGTTCCAGGCGTTGGTGATGTCCTCGGTCGTGCGCCAGATGTTGGCGACGTCGCCCCAGTTCCGCTGCGGCCCGGTCTTCTCGTGAATGCTGTTGGAATTGATGCTGTAGAGGATCGGCCGGCCGGTCGCCGCCAGCGCGTCCCGCATCTTGGCGAAGGTGCGCACCTGGTCGTCGATGGTGCCGGTGGGCGAGCACCAGTCGTACTTGAGATAGTCGACGCCCCAGGCGGCGAACTGCCGGGCGTCCTGGACCTCATGGTTGAGGCTGCCGGTCGCGCCCGGGTAGCTGCCGAAGTACTGGGCGCAGGTCCTGTCCAGCGGCGCCTGGTAGAGGCCGAACTTGAGGTTCCTGGCGTGCAGGTAGTCGCCGAGCGCCTTCATGCCGCTGGGGAACCGGGACGGGTTGGCCTGGAGGTTGCCCGCCGAGTCGCGGTTGGGGTCGAACCAGCAGTCGTCCACCACGACGTACTCGTAGCCGAGGTCGCGCATGCCGTTGCTGACGAGCGCGTCGGCCGTCTGCTTGATCAGCGTTTCGTTGATGTTGCAGCCGAAGGTGTTCCAGGTGTTCCAGCCCATCGGCGGGGTACGGCCGACGCCGTTGTCCAGCGCCTGCGCCGGAAGGGTCGTGGCCGCCGAGGTGCCCGTCGTCAGGGCCAGCAGCACGGAGACGGTGAAAGCGAGTCGTTTCCTGCTCATCGATGTCTCTCCTCATCGACTGTCCGCACGGTGCCGAGCCGGATGGTTAGCGTTAACATTTCGTCGATGGATGGGCCTGCTCCGGTGAGCGCGTTGTCGCGGAGTACATCCGACGGTCCGGCCCGGCGTCAACGAGGGCCGGTCCTGCCGGCCTGGGTGCTGTCGCCGCAACGCCTTCTCGCCTGGACATACGCCTCCACGGAGGATCGTGCCGTACTCCCGCGGAGGTGAAAGTTTCAGCAAGAAGCCTCGTGCCGGCAGTTGACTTGCGACACGTTCGGTGTTGTGGCTGGTGCTCCGGCACGACGGCCCCGCCGGCCGGCCACGTACGGGTGGCGGGGCCGACGGGCGGTCACAGTGCCTTGAGCCCGCTGATCACCTCGAGCAGCACCTTCGCGTCGGGCGCGGGAGGCGGGTGTTCGACCTGCACGAGCTGGCGCGCGTGCAGGTCGCCGACCAGCACCCTGATCACGCCGATGGGCAGGTTGAGCTCGGCCGCCACGTCCACCAGACGGGTCGGCTGGGTGCACTTCTGCAGGATGATCAGGTGCTCGGGGTCGAGGCCGCGCGGCGTCGTCAGGCCGCCGGACGTGATGATGACCGCGATGAGGTCGATGGCCTCGCTCGCGGGCACCGTACGGCCCCTGGTCAGCAGATAGGCGGGGACGATCGGACCGGCGTCCTCGTCCAGCCAGCGCTCTTCTGGGCTGTTGTCACTCACTGCGCACCACCCGCATGGGTCGAGCGGGTTCCTTGACGTGGGGCTCCGGGTCCGGATCGGCCACGTGCTCAGCCGGGATCAACACGATCGCGGTGGTCCCTCCATATGGTGAACCGCGTAGTGTCACGCGGATGTCATGCCTGGCGGCCAGGCGGGAGACGACGAAAAGGCCCAGCCTGTCGCTGTCGGCCAGGTCGAACTCCGGCGGGCTGGCCAGCCGCTCGTTGAGGTCGGCCAGCACTTCTGCGCTCATCCCGAGCCCTCGGTCCTCCACCTCGAAGACGAACCCCCTGGCCGCCTCCTCGCCCCGCACGATGACCTGGGTGTGGGCGGGGGAGTAGACGGTCGCGTTCTCGATCAGCTCCGCCACGAGGTGGATCACGTCGCCGACGACGGGGCCCGCCAGGCGCTGGCCCGACATCGGCTCGACGGTGACCCGCGGGTAGTCCTCCACCTCGGCGGCCGCGCCGCGGGCCACGTCGAGCAGCGGCACGGGGCGGCTCCAGCCGCGGCCCGGCGTGGCGCCCGACAGGATGATCAGTCCCTCGGCGTGGCGGCGCATGCGGGTGGTGAGGTGGTCGAGCTTGAACAGGTCCTCAAGGGCGTCCGGGTCGGTCGCGCGGTGCTGCATGTCCTCCAGCTGGATGCGCTGGCGGTGCAGCAGCGTCTGGCTGCGCCTGGCCAGGTTGCGGAAGACGTGGCCGACGCCGTCGTTGAGCCGCGCCTGCCCGATGGCGGCCTCGACGGCGGTCTGCTGCACCGTGGAGAAGGCCTGCCCGACGTCGTCGATCTCGACGGTGGAGCTCGCCACCGACACCTCGGGCAGCTCGACCCGCTCGCCCCCGCGCAGCTTGCCGACCACGTGCGGCAGGCGCTCCTGCGCCACCTCCAGCGCGGCCAGCCGGAGCGCGCCGAGCTCGCGCGACAGCCGGTTGCCCATCCGCAGCGAGAACACGATCGAGACGATCACGAGGACGAGCGCCGTGCCCGCCAGCAGGTGCGCCCGGTTGAGCACCTCGTCGGCCACCGGGTCGGCGCGCGCGTTCAGGTTGGCGCTGGCCCGCATCTGGACGTCCTGGAACGACTCGGCCAGCTCCTCGGTGACGCTCAGCCAGTCGTTCGGCGAGCGGCCCGAGATGATCTGGTCCTCCATCATGCGCATCCGCTGGTAGGTCGCGGAGGTGATCAGGGTGACCTGCGGGTCGCGCAGCGGCGGGTCGAGCTCACCGAGTGCCTGGTCGACGAGGAAGCGCCGGTTGCCGACGATCTGCGTGAACGTCCTGCGCTCCGCCGCCGTGGTCGGCCCGAGCGCGATGGCCTGCTCGCGGGTGAGCAGCTCCTTGGCGTAGCTCATGTCGATGACCACGCGCGACTGCTCGTAGATCGGGATGTCGTCGATGAGCGCGACCCGGCGGTGCAGGCCGAACAGGGTGTCGACGATCGCGTCGTAGGACTCGACGGCGTGCAGGCGGTCGCTCAGGCTCGTGTCGATCTCTCCTCTGATCACGTCGAGCCTGTTCAGTTGCGTGTACACCGCGTTCACCTGCGTGCGGATCTCTTCCGATCGGTCCTTGGAGTTGTCCGAGAGCCGCCGGAAAGTGATCTCGGCGGCGTCGGTACGGCTGCGCTGCGTCTCCACTGCGGGCTGGGCCGCCATGTGACGCAGGTGCTTGGCCGAGACGAGACGCTCTCGCTGGATCTCGTTGATCAGTTTGTACGCTGGATGGCGGAGGTTCGTCCAGAGTGTCTTGTACTCCCGTAGCTCCAAGCTTTCGGTGGCGGTGACGGCGGTGATGACGCCCCACAACACCACCATGGAGGTCAGAGGCACCAGTAGGATTCCGATGATCTTCATGCGGATCGTTCGGCTACGACCCATGGCACCTCACTCCGGTCGGTCCCCTGCTGGCAACCCCGGACGGGACAAGCCCCGAGGATAGCAATTCGATCACCAGATTGCCCAATTTTCCGGGAGTTTTGGACATGTTTTCATGATCATGCAGTAGGTTTCCCCGGGTACATCGGTGACGGAGGAGGACGCGTTGCGCAGTCGTCTCGTTGCGGCCGCGGCGCTGGTCCTCCTCGTGGCGTGCTCGCCTGCCACGGAGGTGCGCCAGGCTCCACAGGGCACGGCCCCCTTCGTGCACGTCTACAACACCGATGTGATCACCGAGTGGGACCCGAGCCGCTCCTACTCCAACGAGATCATCGCCTTCCAGAACATCTACGAGACCCTCACTCTCTGGAACCCGGTCACCAAACTCGCCACCCCCCGCCTGGCCACGTCCTGGCGGACCTCGGCCGACGGCCGTACCTGGACGTTCACCCTCCGCTCGGGCGTCACCTTCCACACGGGCAGGCCACTGGACGCGGCGGCCGTCAAGGCCTCGATCGAGCGCACCATGAAGGCCAAGACCGGCGCCTCCTACATCTGGAACGCCGTCTCCTCGATCAGGGCCGACGACCCGCTGACGGTGACCTTCACGCTGCGCTACCCCGTCCCGCTCGACCTCGTGGCCTCCGCCGGGTACGCCGCCTACATCTACGACACCAAGGCCGCCCCCGACCTGGCGAAGTGGTTCGCGCAGGGAAAGGACGCGGGCTCAGGGCCGTACACCGTGGCCCAGTGGCAGAAGGGGGCGGAGGAGGAGCTCACGCTCACCGCGTACGACGGCTACTGGGGCGGCTGGCACCGGCCGCACTACAACACGGTGAAGTACCGTGCCGTGCCGGAACCGAAGCGGGCGTACCAGATGTTGCTGGACGGCGAGGCCACCTTCGTCGACCGGCTCTCGCCGGCGTGGTTCGCCAGGGCCTCGGCGACGGCGGGCATCCGCACGTCGGAGCGGCGCTCGTTCACCACGGCGATGATGTTGTTCAACACCGCGCGCGGCCCGATGAAGGACATCCGGGTGCGCCGCGCGGTCCAGAAGGCCGTCGACTACCAGGGTGTGGTGCGAGCGCTGCGCGGCGCCGTGGGCCCGGCCAGTGGCATCGTACCGGACGGGCTGCTCGGCCACGTGCCGGGCAAGGAGCCGAAGCAGGACCTGGAAGGCGCCGCCCAGCTGCTGCGGGCCGCCGGCCACGGGCCCGGCGGGGAGCCGCTGCGGCTGCGCGTGACGTACGGGCGGGGCCAGTCCGACCAGCACGTGCTCGTCTCGAAGCTGCGGGCGGCGCTGCGCCCGCTCAACGTCACCCTCGACGCCCGCCCCATGAACTGGAACGCGCAGTGGGAGCTGGGCAAGAAGCGCGGCCAGGACATCTTCATCATGTACTGGTGGCCCGACTACGCCGACGGCTACTCCTACTTCGGCAACGTCTTCCACAGCGCCGACAAGCCGGAGTTCAACCTGTCCTACCTGCGCGACCACCACCTGGACGCGCTGCTCGACTCCGTGCCCGAGCTGACCGTGACGGACAAGGCGGCGGCGCAGCGGGTGTACGAGCAGGCCACCGACAGGGTGCTCGACCAGCGGGTGGCCGCGGCGCTGCCCTGGGTGGTCTACTCCCAGCGCGCCTACCTGGGCGGGGTCGAGGGCTATGACGACAACCCCGCCTATCCCGACGTGGTCTTCGTCCACGGCCTCAGGCCGTCGGCGTGACCCCGCCGGGGTCGTCACCGCGCGCGGCGTCGACCCGATCGCGCAGGCGGGCCCTGATCTCCTCAGGGGTGTAGGCGCGGCGGCGCCGCTCGGCCCGCGCGATCACCACCCCCGTGGCCGCCACTCCCATGATTCCGGCCAGACCCAGCATCTTCCACCAGCGCATGTGCCTAGGCTAACGGTGTGCTGACTCTCGACGAGGCCGTCAAGGTGACGCGCACCGGTGACCTGTGGATCTTCCGCGGGCGTTCGGTGCCCGACCGCGCCATCCAGACGATGACCAACAGCCCGGTCAACCACGTGGGCATGGCCATCGTGATCGAGGACCTGCCGCCCATGATGTGGCACGCCGAGCTCGGCCGGTCGCTGCCCGACCTGTGGGCCGGCACCCACCACCGCGGAGTGCAGCTGCACGACCTGCGCGACGCCGTGACCGTCTGGGCCGACCGGTACGACCAGCGGCCCTGGCTGCGCCAGCTCGACCCCGAGGCGACGCACGAGATGGAGGACGCCGCCCTGCGCACGGTCGCCCGGCTCGACGGCACCCCGTTCCCCTCCACCACCCGGCTGGCCGCCCGCTGGTTCAGGGGCCGGGTCCCGCGCCGCGGCCGCAGGGAGCAGACGCTGGAGAGCGCCTACTGCGCCGAGGTCGTGGCGGTCACGTACGAGGAGATGGGGCTGCTGCCCGCCGGCCGCCGGCCCAACTGGTACGACCCCGGCAGGTTCTGGAGCGGCGACGACCTGGGGCTGCTGCAGGGCTACCGGCTCGGCAACGAGATCACCGTGGGCGTCGAGCGCGCCGGCCGACGGTAAAAGTCGAGCGCGCCGGCCGACGGTAAAAAGCGGGCAAAGCACGCACCCGTTGCAAGGCCGCCGCGCCCGCGGAACCCGGCCGCCGGACGCGCTCTCCGCGTAAACAGCGAAGATGACAAAGGTTTGACGCATTAGGCTCGGCGCAATGGACATCCGCGTGCTCGGCCCGGTCGAAGTGTGCGACAGCGGTGCTGAGATCCCGATCGAGGGCGCCCAGCAGCAGTGCGTGCTCGGGCTCCTCGCGGCCTCGCACGGCGCCTACGTGCCGGTCGACCGGCTGATCGAGGCTCTGTGGGAGGAAGACCCGCCCAAGACCGCCAAGACCATCGTCCAGCTCAAGGTCTCACAACTGCGCAAGACCCTGGGCGGGCGCATCGCCAGCACCACGGCCGGCTACTCCCTCGCCGTGCCCGCCGACGAGGTCGACGTGTGCCGCTTCCGCCGCCTGGCCGCCGAGGGGCGGGCGGCGAACCGGCCCGAGGACGCCGCAGCGGCCTGGGAGCGAGCCCTCTCACTGTGGCGCGGGCAGCCCCTGCAGGGCGTCGGCACCGCCTGGGTCGACCAGCGCGTACGCGCCCCGCTGACCCGCGAGCGGTCGGACCTCGTCGAGGAGTACGCCTCCGCCCTCATCGAGCTGGGCCGCCACCGCGAGGTGCCCGCGCTGGTGCAGGAGCTCAGGGACGAGGAGCCGCTCAGGGAGACCCCGCACGCCCTGGCCATGACGGCGCTCTGGCACGACGGACGCACGGCGGAGGCCCTGGAGCTGTTCCACGGGGTGCAGCGGCTGCTGGCGGGCGAGCTGGGCGTCGATCCCGGGCCCCGGCTGCGCGACCTCCACCAGCGCATCGTCGAAGGCCACCGCCCCGTGGTGCCGCGCCAGCTCCCGCGCGACGTCGCCGGCTTCGTCGGCAGGCAGGCCGAGATCACCCGCGTACGCGAGCTGGTCCGCGAGGGCCGCGTCGCCGTGGTGACCGGCGCGGCCGGCATCGGCAAGTCGGCGCTGGCCGTGCACGTCGGCCACCAGGTCGCCCCCGAGTTCCCCGACGGCCAGCTCCACGTCGACCTCAACGGCTACGGGCAGGGCGAGCCGCTGCCGCCCGAGCGGGTGCTGCCCCGCCTGCTCGGCGCGCTCGGGGTGCCGGCGCCGGGCAGCACCGCCGAACAACTCGACCTCTACCGCTCGACGCTGGCCACCCGGCGGGTGCTCCTCCTGCTCGACAACGCCGCCGACGCCGAGCAGGTGCGCCCGCTGCTGCCCGGCGGCTCCTGCGGGGTCATCGTCACCAGCCGAGACACGCTGCGCGGGCTCACCCTGCAGGGCGCGCAGAGCGTACGGCTGGCCACGCTCACCCCCGGCGAGGCCCGCGACCTGCTGGCCGACCTGGTCGGCAAGGACGTCGTCCACACCGACCCCGAGGCCGTCGCCGAGCTGGCCGAGCTCTGCGGGCACCTGCCGCTCGCCCTGGCCATCGCCGGCGCCAACCTCATCGGCCGGGCCGACCTGCGCGAATACATCAAGGAACTGCACACCGACCGCTGGAGCACGCTGGCCGTCGAAGGCGACGCGCAGGCCACGGTAGCCACGGCGTTCGCCAGCTCGTACGCCGCGCTCCCCGACGACGCGCGGATGCTCTTCAGGCGCTTCGGGCTCGTCCCCGGCTGTGACTTCACCACGCACTCCGCCGCCAGGCTGGCCGGCACCGACCCGGCCACGGCCACCCGGCTGCTGACCAGGCTCGCCTCCGCCCACCTCGTCGAGGAGCACACGCCCGGCCGTTACCGGCTGCACGACCTGGTCGCCCTCTACGCCCGCGAACACTGCACGGCCGGCGAGGACGACCCCACCGGGCTGCACGCCTACTACCTGCACACCGCCAGGGCCGCCGCGCCGCTCCTCGCGCCCTCCATCGAGCTGCTCCCGCTCACGCCCGAGGACCCGCCGTACGACGCGGAGGAGTTCGCCGACGCCGACGCTGCCACCGCCTGGATGGAGGCCGAGCAGCACAACCTGCTGGCGGTGATGGACCACGCCTCCGGGCGCGTGCTCTGGCGGCTCATCGAGACCCTGCGGGCCTTCATGTACGGCACGTACCAGCCCGAGGTGATCGCCGCCCTGGCCGCCAGGGGCCTGGCCGCCGCCGAACGCGACGGCGACCTCGCCGGGCAGGCCAGCATGCACCACACCCAGGCCAACGCGCGCTTCGTCCTCAACGAACCCCGCGCCGCCCTGCGCCACTACGAGCTCGCCGCCGAGTTCTACGAGCGGATCGGCTGGGGCACGGGCACGCTGCTGACGCTGACCAACTTCGTCGTGGCCACCTCCAGCCTCGGCGACTTCCACGAGGGCGCCGCCAGGCACGAACGCATCGTCAAGCTGTGGGAGGCGCTGGAGCCCTCGACGAAGCTGGCCGCCACGCTGGAGAACCACGCCATCGTGCTGCTGTGGTCCGGCCGCCCCCGCGAGGCCCTGGAACAACAGCTGCGCGCCAACCGCATGCGCGAGACGCTCGGCGAGCCGCCCGCCTGGCGGGCCAGGGCCGGCTCCATCGTCGGCGACATCCGGCTGGCGATGGGCGACCTCGACGCGGCCGTCCAGGCGTTCGAGCAGAGCCTGAAGTCGGCCCACGCGAGCCGGCTGCCGGGAACGTTGTCGAGCGCGGCCATGGCCAACCACCTGAAGGGCGATGCCGCCAGGGCGGCCGACCTGGCCAGGCGGGCCGTGCAGACGGCCAGGGCCGGCGGGCTGCGCAGCGAGTACGACGAGGCCCGCAGCACACTCGCCCTGGTGGACGACTCCATCGAGCTCGGCGTGCGCATCGCCACGCTCAAGGAGGTCGTCGCCTCCTACCGCCACCGCAGCTATCCCTACCTCGACGCCCGCGCGCGCGTCTGGCTGGCCGAGGTCTGCCTGCGCGGCGGCCGGCGCGCCGAGGCGGTCGAAGCGGCTGAGCAGGCGCTCGACGCGGCCACCCGGCACGGCCTGCGACGGCTCGAAGGGCTGGCGCTCACCCTGCTCGCGCGGGCCGACCTGCTCGACGGGCGCCTCGACGCGGCGCGCGAACGCGCCGCGCGGGCCGCCGAGGTGCACAGGGAATGGGGGCACCGGTTCGACGAAGCCGCCGCGCGGGCCGTGCTCGACGAACTGTGAGCCCGCTCGGGCCTGCGGGTCTGCTCGGGCCTGCCTCGGGTCTGCTTGCGGGTCTGCTTGCGGGTCTGCCTCGGGCCTGCGGGCCTGCCTTGCCCCTCAGGCCTGGGCCGACAGCAGCGACTCGAACGTGCTGCGCAGCTCCCTGCCCGGGTCCACGCCGAGCTGGTCGGCCAGCAGGCGGCGGGTGCGCTCGTACAGCTCCAGGGCCTCGGCCTGCCGCCCCACCTGGTAGAAGGTCGTCATCAGCAGCGACACCAGCCGCTCGCGGTGCGGGTTGGCCGTGACGGTCGCGCGCAGCGGCGCGACCAGCCGTTCCGGCTCGCCCAGCCGCAGCCTCCTGCGGGCCAGCTCCTCGACCGCGGCCAGCCGCGCCTCCTCCAGCTCGACCGCCGCCACCTCCAGCGACCTGCCGCCCCCCGAGTCGCCGAGCGCGGGTCCGTGCCACAGGGCGAGCGCCTCGTCCAGCAGATCGGCGCCGGACCTGTCGTCGCGCCGCGCCGCCTCGTCCACCATGCGGCGGAACCGCAGCGCGTCCACCGACTCCGGGTCGGCCAGCAGCAGGTAGCCGGACGAGTCGGACTCCACCCGGGCGCCGACCAGCGTCCTGCGCAACCGGTACACGTGTCCCTGCACGGTCATCCGCGCACTGTCCGGGGGATCACCCTCCCACACGGCGTCTATCAACCGCTCCACCGGCACAGGACGGTTCAGGTCCAGCAGCAGCGCGGCCAGTACATAACGACGCTTACGCGGCCCGATGTCCAGGCGGCGTCCCCCAACACAGGCGTCAATGGACCCGAGCAGGCGAAACTCCAAGTGATCCATTCCCCCCAGCCTGGTGGGGCGCGCTAAAAGACGGCTAAACACCGCGCTGGTGCGCGGGCCTCACCGCCGCACCAACAGAACGCCAACCGCTTCTGTCAAGGTCTACCCTTCACGATCTTCGGCTGAACAGGAAGAGAATAGAGTGATCACGAAAAAGGCCGCCATCGCCGTCATGGCTGGCGCCCTCGTCGCCGGACCGATGGCCACCGTCGCCATGGCGCAGCCGAGCAACGCCGCTGTCGTCGCGAAGGACCGCCTCGGTCCCGGCGACTGGCTGCTGCCCGGCCAGTCGCTGAAGAACGGCCGGTTCAAGCTCATCCAGCAGGCGCAGGGGAACCTGGTCTTCTACGACGGCACCAAGGCGCTGTGGAGCTCGCCCACCGCGGGGAAGCCGGGCGCCCGGGCGACCATGCAGAAGGAGGGCAACCTCGTCATCTACGGGCTCGACAACAAGCCGCTGTGGTCCACGCAGACCGCCGGCAACCCCGGGGCCTACCTCAAGCTGCCCAATCAGAGCGGCAACCTGGTGATCTACTCCAGGGACAACAAGCCGTTGTGGTCCTCCAGCGCCTACATCAGCAAGCTGCCCTCCGGCCAGGTGCTGCGGCCCGGGCAGTGGGTCCAGTCGAGCAACGGCCGCTACAAGCTGCTCCAGCAGAAGGAGGGCAACGCCGTCCTGTACGACGGCAAGCGCAGCCTGTTCACCACGCCGACGGCGGGGCACCCGGGCGCGCGCTCGATCATGCAGAAGGAAGGCAACTGGGTCGTCGTCGACCGCAACGACAAGGCGCTGTGGACGACCAAGACCGCGGGCAACCCCGGCGCCTGGCTGTCGGTCAGCAACGACGGCCGCGTCATCATCTACTCGGCCGCCAACAAGCCGCTCTGGAACAGCAAGATGCGCTGACCGGGGACGCACGGCGACGGGCGTCCGCTTTGGGCCGGTGGGATGCGTTGCTCGGAGACGCACGGCGGCGGGAACGGGCGACGGGCGGGTCGGCCCGCGTGGCGCGGCCCGCCCGGGACCCCCGACGCCGTGCGGTGGCAGGCTGGGAGTATGCGCCTGGCTACCTGGAACGTGAACTCGGTCAAGGCACGGCTGCCCCGCCTGCTCGACTGGCTGGCCGAGGTCCGGCCCGACATCGTCTGCCTCCAAGAGACCAAATGCTCCGCGGACGCGTTCCCCGCGGAGGAGGTGGGCGCCCTCGGCTACGCCGTCGCCGCCCACGGCGACGGGCGGTGGAACGGCGTCGCGCTGCTGTCCACGGCCGGGCTGGACGAGGTGACCCTGAGCTTCCCCGGCGAACCGGGGTTCGCCGAACTCGACGGGGTCGGCGCCGCCCGCCCGGAAGCCCGCGCCATCGGCGCCACCTGCGGCGGCATACGGGTCTGGTCTCTGTACGCGCCCAACGGGCGTACGGTCGGCTCGCCGCATTATGCGTACAAACTGGACTGGTTCGCGGCGCTGCGGGACGCGCTCCAAGCCGAGCTGGCCGCCGGGCCCGTCGTGGCCTGCGGCGACTACAACGTGGCCCCCACCGACGCCGACGTGTGGGATCCCGCGCTCTTCGCCGGCTCCACCCACGTCACCCCGGCAGAACGCCAGGCGCTGGCCGACCTCCGCGCCCTGGGACTCCACGACGTCGTGCCGACGCCGATGAAAGGGCCGCACCCGTTCACCTACTGGGACTACCGGGCCGGGATGTTCCACCAGAACAAGGGCATGCGCATCGACCTGGTCTACGCGAGCGCGGACGTCGCGGGGCGGGTGCGGTCGGCGTACGTCGACCGCGAGGCCCGCAAGGGCAAGGGCCCGTCCGACCACGCGCCCATCGTCGTGGATCTGCGGCCATGAACTAATACCAAATCACGGCCATCCGAGTATTGTGTCTTCTCGAATGTCTCGGGGGTGCTCAGAACCATCAAGGCCCACAGGGGGAGCTCCGTGGAACCTGCAGACGGCCGTGTCATTCTCTTCATCCTCATCGCCTTCGCCGTGTTCGCCCTCGGCCGCCGCTTCCAGACCATGGTCATCATGCGCCAGGTGTGGAAGCAGAGCGCCCGGCAGGTCAGCGCCAGGAAGACCGTCGCCAACAACGCCGCCAAGTCCATGATCGGAATTACTCTGCTCGCGATAATCGTCATCTGGCTCGTGCTCAACCTGAATCGCGTCATGTGAAAAGGCCGCGCAATTGCACGGGGTGGAGCAATGAATGCGCGGCCTTGCTACGAATAACATCGATGCGGGCACGCACGGGCGCCCGCACGCTCCCGCACGTGGTGGGGTGGCACGGGGGCGGTTGGGCACGTGGGAGGGCGCGCGAGGGCGGTCGGTCGCGTACCGACGACTGGGCTGTTTCAGCGGCGATGGCGGCCAGGGCGGCGGGACAGGGCCCAGGCGGCGAGGACCGTCGTTGCCGCGGCGGCCAGGCTGACGGCCCGGGTAAGACGGACGGCTCGGCGGATGTCCTTGACGTCAGGTTCCGGCCCGTCGCCCATCGTCGGGCGGTGTTCGACCCTGCCCTCGTAGACGTTCGTGCCGCCCAGCGTGACGCCCAGCGCGCCGGCGAACGCGGCTTCGCAGCGCCCGGCGTTCGGGCTGGGGTGCCGGTGGCCGTCCCTCCTGAGCGCGGCCAGTGCGGCGCGCGGGTCCGGGCCGGTCAGGACCGTCAGCAGACCGGTCAGCCGCGCGGGCAGGTAGTTCGCCGCGTCGTCCAGCCTGGCGGCGGTCCAGCCGAACCGCTCGTAACGCGGGGAGCGGTGACCGATCATGGCGTCCAGCGTGTTGATGGCGCGGTACGCCAGCAGGCCCGGCACGCCCGCCACCGCCCCCCAGAACAGCGGGGCCACGACGGCGTCGGAGGTGTTCTCGGCCAGCGACTCGACCGTGGCGCGCGCCAGTCCTTCGGCCTCCAGCCGGGACGGGTCGCGGCCGCACAGGTGGGGGAGCCGGGCCCGGGCCCGGCCGAGGTCGCCGTGTTCCAGGGCGGCGGCCATGTAAGCGCCCTCACGGGCCAGCGTGGTGCCTCCGAGCACGGCCCAGGTGGCGACGGCGGTCACGACCGTACGCGCGGGCCGGCCCGGGACACGCTGGGCCAGCACGCCGAGCGCGGTCGCACCGCCCACGCACACGGCGACGTGCAGGGCTCCGCGCGACCGCGCGTCCTGGTAGAGCGTACGTTCCAGCTTCGCCGCGGCACGTCCGAAAAGGGCGACGGGGTGGGCGGGGGACCGCGGGTCGGCGACGAGCCGGTCGAGCGCCACGCCGAGGGCGAGGCCGAGGGGGTCAGACCAGGTGGGCATGGAGTTCATCTTCGTGCACGTCCAGCCATGCGGCGGCACGGCGGATGCGCTCGCCGGCGCCGCTCGCCCACATCTTCGCCCAGTTGCCGCCGGCCGAGGCGCGGGTGCGCATGACGGTGTAGGACCGGTGGAAGCGGAGCCTGGCCAGTTCGAGGAGGCGGCGCCGGTCGCGGGGGAGGACGCCGTACGCGTCGCAGAACAGGCGCAGGCGCTCGCCCACGTCGAGAGAGCGGAGGAGCGCGGGACGGTCGACGGGGTCGGAGATCGGGGCCCAGTGGCGAAGGGCGGTGACGATGTCGAAGAGCCGCGTGGTCGGCCGGGCCAGATCGAAGTCGATCAACGCACAGGGCAGCCCCGCCCGAAGAACCACGTTATCCATGGTTAAGTCACAATGCCCGATGACTTCCGGCGCTTTATCGTCATTCGAACCCCCCTCCCAGCCGTCCAGCGTCAGCGGAAACCCCGCCGTCGCATCATGGAACTCCCGCACCAGCACCGCGAGACCGGCCAGCGCCTCATCACTTACGCTCTCCCGCCGCAACCCGGTCGAGCCCGGCACGTAGGTGAGCACCTCGCGCCCGAACTCGTCCATCCCCACAACCCGTGGCGCCCCCTCGAACCCGACCGCCTCAAGGTGCCTGAGCAGCGCATGCACGGAGGGCGTGGACGTACTGGCCGGTCTGCGCACGGTGTCACCGACGCGCACCACCCCGTCAGTCACATCCCCGCCCTGCAAGGGAATCTCATGCAGGACCGTCGCGACCATGGCACGGAAGCTTAGACTTTCCGCCCCGCCCGCGCCCGATCTTTTCACCGGTTGCGGCAACAAGATCATCCCACGCCCGCCCTCGGCACCCTCGCCC
>NZ_SMLD01000149.1:0-23172 GCF_004352805.1 Nonomuraea mesophila | reverse complement strand
ATCCTCACCAAAACCCCGGCAACCGGGATCCCCGCTCGGAGGCGTTCATTTCGTTGTGTCTTAACTCTTTCAGCCGTTCAAGTCTCTGTCAAATTGACCGGACCTGCACAACCTGCGGGAATTAAGCATCGCCCCCTTTCGGAGACAACCCCTCTAACTTACCAGCCCGTAGAGAGTGCGGCGAACCGATCTCCAGACCCGGTGGTCACAGGGGAGCGCCGACGTCCCACGGCATAACACGCCAATATCACCGGAGTGAGAGGAAGTGGTTGTGCCGCACCGCGTCGGCTCCTCAAGATTAGCAGCGCTTGCGACCACTCGGGACTCGTTCGCCGCGCTCAACGGCCACAGATCGATCACAACCGAACATAGACTCCCCACGTGAGCAGCAACACGCCACCAGTGGCGAAGAAGGTCCGGACCGAGCGCACCCATCACGGCGACACCGTCATCGATGAGTACGCCTGGCTGAGCAACAAGGAAGATCCCGATACCACCGCCTATCTGGAGGCGGAGAACGACTTTCTCAAGAAGGAGACCGCTCACCTCTCCGACCTCCAGGAGCAGGTGTTCCAGGAGATCAAGGCGCGCACCCAGGAAACCGACCTGTCGGTGCCGGGCCGCAAGGGCGCCTGGTGGTACTTCACCCGTACGGAAGAGGGCAAGCAGTACGCCGTCTCCTGCCGCGTCCCCGCGGACAGCGAGGCGCCCCCGGTGATCACGCCGGGCGAGCGGCTCGACCGCGAGCAGATGATCCTCGACGGCAACGAGCTGGCCGGCGACAGCCCGTTCTTCTCGATGGGCGCCAGCGCCGTCAGCTCCGACGGCACGATGCTGGCCTTCTCCACCGACTACAAGGGCGACGAGCGCTTCACGCTGAGGTTCAAGAACCTCGGGACGGGCGAGATACTCCCCGACGAGATCACCGACATCTTCTACGGAGGAGCCTGGTCGGCGGACGGCTCGGCGTTCTTCTACACGCGCGTCGACGACGCCTGGCGCCCGTTCCAGGTCTACCGGCACACCCTGGGGACGCAGGAGGACGTGCTGGTCTACGAGGAGAGCGACGAGCGCTACTGGGTGGGCATCGGGCTGACCAGGAGCGAGCGATACCTGGTCCTGAGCGCGGGCAGCAAGATCACCAGCGAGGTGCGCATCCTCGACGCCATGGACCCGTCGGGCGAGTTCACGGTCGTGCGCCCCAGGAAGACCGGCGTCGAATATGGCGTCGAGCACGCGGGCGACTTCTTCTACGTGCTCCACAACGAGAACGCCGAGAACTTCGAGCTGGCCACCGCCCCGCTGGACGACCCCGGCTCCTGGACCCCGCTGACCCCCCACAGGGAGGACACGAGGCTCCTGGAGATCGACGCGTTCGCCGGCCACGCCGTGGTGCACTTCCGGCGTGAGGGGCTGACCGGCCTGCGGGTGCTGCCCTACGGCTCCGCCGGCGGCACCTGGCGGGAGCGGGTCGAGGCCTCCGAGCGGAACGCGTACGAGATCGACTTTCCCGAGCCGCTGTACGAGGTCGGGCCGGGCGGCAACCCCGAGTTCACGACCACGCGGCTCCGGCTGGGGTACACGAGCATGGTCACCCCGCCCAGCGTGTACGACTACGAGCTCGACTCGCACGAGCTGATCCTGCTCAAGCGGCGGCCGGTGCTGGGCGGCTACGACCCGGACGACTACGAGCAGTTCCGCGACTGGGCCACGGCCGAGGACGGCACGAAGATCCCCGTGTCCATCGTGAAGCGCAAGGACACGGCCACGCCCGCGCCGACGGTGCTGTACGGGTACGGCAGCTACGAGATGTCCGTCGACCCCGGCTTCTCGATCGCGAGGTTGTCGCTGCTCGACCGCGGGTTCGTCTTCGCCATCGCGCACGTCAGGGGCGGCGGTGAGCTGGGCCGCCGCTGGTACGAAGAGGGCAAGCTGACCAGGAAGCGCAACACGTTCACCGACTTCGTGACGGCCGGCCGCCACATGAAGGAGAGCGGCTGGAGCGATCGGGTCGTCGCGAGGGGCGGCTCGGCCGGCGGGCTGCTCATGGGCGCGGCCACGAACCTGGCTCCCGCGTTGTTCGCGGGCGTGGTGGCCGAGGTGCCGTTCGTCGACGCCCTGAACACCATCCTCGATCCGTCGTTGCCGCTGACCGTGATCGAGTGGGACGAGTGGGGCAATCCGCTGCACGATCCCGACGTCTACGCCTACATGAAGAGCTACACGCCGTACGAGAACGTGGACGACCGGCCGTACCCGCCGATTCTGGCCATCACGAGCCTGAACGACACGCGCGTCCTCTACCACGAGCCGGCGAAGTGGATCGCGCGGTTGCGCGCGACGGCGGGCGGCGGGCCGTTCCTGCTCAAGACCGAGATGGGTGCGGGGCACGGCGGCCGCAGCGGACGGTACGACGCCTGGCGTGAAGAGGCGTTCACGCTGGCGTGGATCATCGAGAGGGGCACGTCATGACCTATCGGGCCGACGACCGGCGTTACGAGCGCCAGCCTTATGTCCGCAGCGGCCGCAGCGGGCTCAAGCTGCCGGCGGTGTCGCTGGGACTGTGGCACAACTTCGGCGACAACCGGCCGATCGAGACGTCGCGGGCCATCCTGCGGCGGGCGTTCGACCTCGGGGTGACGCATTTCGATCTGGCCAACAACTACGGCGTCCCCTACGGATCGGCGGAGCGGAACTTCGGGCGGATCTTCCGCGAGGACTTCGCGCGCCACCGCGACGAGCTGATCATCTCCACCAAGGCCGGGTTCGACATGTGGCCCGGTCCGTACGGCGAGTGGGGCTCGCGCAAATACCTGCTGGCCAGCCTCGACCAGTCGCTGGAGCGTATGGGCCTCGACTACGTCGACCTCTTCTACAGCCACCGTCCCGACCCGGAGACGCCGCTGGAGGAGACCATGGGGGCGCTGGACCGGGCCGTGCGCTCGGGCAAGGCGCTCTACGCGGGCATCTCCAACTACTCGGCGGAGCAGACCGCGCAGGCGGCGCGGATCATGCGCGAGCTGGGCACGCCGCTGCTCATCCACCAGCCGTCCTACTCCATGATCAACCGGTGGATCGAGGACGGGCTGCTCGACACGCTCGAGGAGGCGGGCATGGGCTGCATCGTGTTCTCGCCGCTGGCGCAGGGCGTGCTGACCGACCGCTACCTCGACGGGGTGCCGGCCGACTCGCGCGCGGCCACCAGCCGTTTCCTGCCGCAGGAGCGGATCGACCGCGAGCTGGCGCGCGACCTGAACGAGATCGCCGGGGGCCGCGGGCAGACGCTGGCCCAGATGGCGTTGTCGTGGGCGCGCAGGGACCCGCGGGTGACGAGCGTGCTGATCGGCGCGAGCAGCGTACGTCAGCTTGAGGACAACGTGGCCTGCGTGGACGGGCCCGCCTTCACCGAGGACGAGCTGGAGGCGATCGACAAGATCACAGGGCCTCGTGCCGCTGGAGGTAGGTGAAGGAGGCCCAGCCGGGCAGCACCGGCAGCCAGAACGTGAGCAGCCGGTGCAGCAGCACGGCCGACGTGGCCAGTTCGGCGGGCAGCCCCGCCACGGTGAGCCCCAGCGCGAGCGCTCCTTCGACCGCGCCCAGCCCGCCGGGGGTGGGCGCGGCCGAGCCGATCGCGTTGGCCGTGAGGTAGACGACGGCGACGGCGGTGAAGCTGAGCTCCCCGCCGAACGCCGCCACGCACGCATCGAGGCAGACGATGAACGTGATGGTGATCATGAGCGTGCCGATGCCCGCCTCGATCATCTTGCGCGGCGACTGCAGCACGTCGAGCAGGCGCGGCAGGACGTTGGAGAAGAGCCTGCTCATCCGCGCGGTGACCAGCCTGCGCAGCGGCGGCACGCCGAGCACCACCACGACCAGCAGCGCCACCGCGAGCAGCACCACGACCAGCCCGCGTGACGGCGTGAACGCGGTGTTGGTGGTGGAGCCGGTGATGTAGGCGAACAACAGCAGCAGCGCGATGTGGAAGATCAGCATGATGAGCTGGGAGGCGCCCACGCTGGCCACCGCGCTGGCGGGCGGGATGCCGCGCTTCTGCAGGTAGCGGGTGTTGATCGCGACGCCGCCGACCGCCGCGGGCGCGACGAGCTTGACGAACGAGGCCGCGAACTGCACGAGCACCGTACGCCAGAGCGGGAGGTGCTCCGGCACGAACCCGCGCAGCATGAGGGCGGCGGCCACGAAGCTGCCGAACGAGGCGAGCAGCGCCAGCCCCGACCAGGCCCAGTTGGCCGTGGTGACCACCTGGTAGACGTTGACCTGGCTGAGCTGGGACAGCAGGAAGTACGCGGCCAGCGCGCTGGCGATGATCGTGATCAGGGTGCGCGGCCTGAACCGCTCCAGGCGCACCTCTTCGACCTTGCTCTGCGGCTTGAGCGCCACGATGTGCTCGCGGATCTCGGGCAGCACCTGCTTGGCCTTGGCCAGGGCCGCGCGGGTCTCCCTGGTCAGCGCGATGCGCTGGAGCAGCGGCAGGGCGGCGGCCAGCGCGTCGGCTCCCATGACGGCGGCGGCGGCCCTGACCGAGCGTTCGGGCCCGACGCGCAGCGCGAGATAGGTGAGCAGCTGGGCGACGTCGAGCCTGAGCAGCAGGTCTCCCGCGGCGATCTCGCCGCTGCGCGCGTCGGTGAGCACGACCCGCCCCGCGCCGTCGAGGTGGATGCTGTCGCCGGTGAGCCGCCGGTGCGCGAGGCGCTGGATCTGCAGCAGGCCGACCTGCTCCCAGATCTGGGCGAGCAGGTCGTCGCCGATCTCCTCGTCAGGCACCTCGTCGAGGGGGCGCGTCTCGATGTGCTCGTAGGCGAGCAGCGCGGCCTCGGTGCCGATCTCGCTGGTGCCGAGCAGGCGGGGGGTACTCGCGCCCGCCGCCTGCGCGGCGTACGCCATGAGCGCCTCGCGTTCGAGCTCGGCCCGCAGCGACCTGATCGCCCTGCGCCGGGTCTCTGAGTGGAGCCTGATGCGCCGCCACAGGCGGTAGGGCAGCCCGGCCACCTGCCGGTCGCGGTCGAGCACGGTGACGTCGAGGCTGCTGCCGTCCTGCAGCCCGATGGCGTAGCGGCGGCTGCCCTGGTGGTCGTCCTCGATGCGGCGGGCCGAGACCGGCGTGAACGACAGCTTGCGCAGCGCGGCCACCACGGCGCTGCCCGGCGGCCTGGTGTTGGGGCTGCCGACGCCGTAGAGGGTGGCGTAGCCGATGGCCATGCCGACGAGCACGGTCACGATGGCGCTCGGCAGCGTGATCTGCCTGCCGGAGAAGAAGGCGAGGATGTAGAGGGCGATCGTGGTCCACATCAGCATGCGCCACGTGGGGCGGCGCGAGATGCGCACGGCGGTGGCGTACGCGATCACCGAGGTGAGCAGGGTGTTGAGCGGCTCGATCGTCCTGTCGCCGGTGAGCAGCACGCGCAGGTCGTCGACGTTGCCCGCGACGAGCCACTGCCCGAGCAGGAACGATCCGGCGATGCCGATGATCGCGGCGATCAGCCCCTCCGCGACGCGCAGCCCGTCGCGGTGGAAGACCCGCTCGACGGCGAAGGCCGTCGGGACGATCAGCACGGCCGCGCCGCCGAGGAACGCGGCGATCCGGCTGAGCAGGGGGACGAGCTCCGCGCCCTCCTTGACGTCGGCTTCGAGGCCGATGAGCGTCTGCTTGGCCACGAGTGCGACCAGGATCACCGCGCCGAGCACCGCGAGCGTGGCGAAGAACCGCAGCAGGTCGGACGGACGGCGAAGGCGCTGCGGCAGGAGCGGCTCTACGACGTAGACGTCGGTGTCCGCGCGTGACTCGGCCACGGCTGGATCCCCCTCCGCGAGGTCCTCCGTGTCATCTCGTTCCCTGATTTCGGCCACCGACAGTGATTCTGCACCTTCCCGCCCGGACCGTACGATCTTTAGGTTTCCAGTGTCCTCAAATCAGCCCCGTAGTCCTCGCACCGGGCAGGCTACACGCTGGAGATCCCACCGTTCACCTCCGATTTCGCGCGACGTAGGCTGTGACCCATGCCGGGTGATCTGAGAGTTCTGGGGGCATGTCCGCTGGACTGCCCGGATACGTGTTCCTGGGTGGTCACGGTGGAGGACGGCCGGCCCGTCGGTCTCCGCGGCAACCCCGACCACCCCTACACCAGGGGTGCGCTCTGCGTGAAAGTCAACCGTTACCTGGAGCACACGCGCGCGGACGACCGCATACTCCACCCGATGCGCCGCACCGGGCCTAAGGGCTCAGGGCAGTTCGAGCGCATCACGTGGGAGGAGGCTCTCGACGAGATCTCCGTACGGCTGCGCGGCATCGTCGAGGAGCACGGCGGCGAGGCGATCTGGCCCTATCTGGGCACCGGGTCGCTCGGCTACCTCCAGGGGTGCGAGGGCGTGGCGGGCCGGCGGTTCTGGAACATGCTGGGCGCCTCCAAGCACTACCTCAACATCTGCTCGGGCGCCGGCAACAGCGGCCTGCGGCGGACGACGGGCACCGCGGCCGGCATGGACCCCGAGAACTTCGCGCTGGCCAAGCTGATCGTGTTGTGGGGCACGAACCCGCTGACCAGCGGGCACCACCTGTGGAAGTTCATCCAGGAGGCGCGGGCGAACGGCGCGTACGTCGTCGCCGTCGACCCCATCCGCACCCGGAGCGCCGACCAGGCCGACGAGCACCTGGCGATCAGGCCGGGCACGGACGCGGCGCTGGCGCTCGGGCTGCTCAACGTGGTGCTGGCGGAGAACGCGCAGGACGACGAGTTCCTCGCCGAGCACACCGAGGGCTGGGACGACTTCCGCGAGGAGATCCTGCGCCACCCGGTCGAGCGGGTGGCCGAGATCACCGGCATCCCCGCCGAGTCCGTCCACAGGCTGGGGATCCGGCTCGCCCGCACCCGGCCGACCGCGCTGCGCGCCACGCACGGCCTGCAGCGGCACGCCGGCGGCGGCACCGCGCTGCGCACGATCGCCGCGATCCCCGGCGTCACCGGCGACTGGCGGCACCCTGGTGGCGGCGTCGCCTTCTCCACCAGCGACCACGTGCACCTCGCCGTCGACCGGCGCGACGACCTGCTGGCCCGCCCGGTGCGCACCCTGGTCATGACCAAGCTGGCCTCGCAGCTCGACGACGTGAAGTGCCTGTGGGTGTACGCCGCCAACCCGGCGGGCTCCTCCCCCGACGCGAACACCATCAGGCGGAAGCTCGCCCGCGAGGACCTGTTCACCGTGGTCATGGAGCAGTTCCCGACCGACACCGTCGACTACGCCGACATCGTGCTGCCCGCGACCATGCAGACCGAGCACATGGACCTGCACGCCGGCTACGGGCACCTCTACCTGCTGTGGAACGAGCCCGCCGGGCCGCCTCCCGGCGAGTGCCTGTCGACGACGGAGACGTTCAGGCGGCTGGCCCGGCACATGGGGATGAGCGAGCCCTCGTTGTACGACTCGGACCTGGAGCTGGCCGAGCAGCTGTTGTCGAGCGGGCATCCCTCCCTTGCGGGCATCACCCTGGACCGCCTCCGCAAGGAGGGCTGGGTGCGGATGAACTATCCCAAGCCTTTCGCGCCGTTCGCCGACGGCTTCCCGACGCCCTCCGGGCGGCTGCGGTTCCCGCCCGCGAAGGAGGCGTACGTGCCGCCCCACTCGGTGCGCGCGGCGGGGTCGTCGCCGTACCGGCTGACGCTCATCACGCCGGCGTCGCACCTGTTCCTCAACACGACGTTCGGCAACAACCCGGAGCTGCGGCGGCGGGCCAAGGACCCGGTGGTGCTGGTCAACCCGGCCGACGCGGCCGAGCGCGGGCTGGCCGGCGGTCAGCGGGTGCGCGTGCACAACGACGGCGGCGAGTTCCTGGCCGACGTCGAGATCAGCGACCGGGTGGCCGCCGGGGTGGTGGCCTCGCCGAAGGGGCGCTGGCCGAAGTTCACGCCCGGCGGCGCAAACCCCAACGCGGTCGTGGCGGAGCGCGACGGTGACATGGGCAGGGGCCCGGCCTTCCACGACAACCTGGTCGAGATCAGTGCAGTCTGAGCTTGTAGCCGACGTGGGAGTCGGTGAAGCCGAGGGAGTCGTAGAAGCGGTGCGCGTCCGTACGTGACTTGTCGGAGGTGAGCTGCACCATGGCGCAGCCGCGCGCCCGCGCCCGGTCGACGGCCCACTGGATCATCTTGCGGCCGAGGCCCCTGCCCCGTTCGGAGGCGGCGACCCTGACGGCCTCGATCTGGCACCGCTCCGCACCCAGCCGCGACAGCCCGGCCAGGTAGGTGAGCTGCATGGTGCCCACCACCTTGCCGTCCCGCTCGGCGACGATCAGCTCGTCGTACGGGTCGGCGTCGATCCGCTCGAACGCCGCCAGGTAACGCTTGTCGCCCGGGTCTCCCTCACGCTGAGCCCCGAGCGGGTCGTCGGCCAGCATGGCCACGATCGCGGGCACGTCGTCCTGGCGGGCCCGGCGGAAGAGCAGGGACAGCACGTAGTGGGACTCCATGAGGTCGGGGTTGGACGGCAGCGCCATGACCCTGCCGCTCGGGGTGAAGCCCTTGCGGGCGTAGAGGGCGCGGGCGGCGTGGTTCTGGTCGACCGCCCACAGGCCGATCTCCTCCGCGCCGGTGCTACTCGCCCACTCCACGGCCGTGTCGACCAGCCGGGAGCCCACGCCCTGGCCCCTCGCCTCGGGGGCGACCCACATGGACAGCAGGTGGGCGCCGGCGTCCTCCAGCAGCACGCACACCAGGCCCACGTCCGTGCCGTCGCGTTCGGCCACCCACCACCGCGAGCCCGGATTTTTCAGCCTTTCAGCCCATTTGTCAGCCGGGAACGCTATCTCCCGCTCGTACGAGGATCCGAAGGCGTCCGGCGAGTCCTGGAGCGCGCGCAGCCGCACCGCCCGCAGCCGCTCGCCTTCGTCAGGGCCGAGGCGTTCCATCACGAATTCCCGCATGCCCCGAATAATGCCAGGAACGGGTCAGTCGTCCTCGGGCGGCGGCCCCACGAAGTTCCCGATGCCGAACACCGTGTAGATGGTGCCTTCCTCGATCAGCTTGGCGAGCGCCTTGCGCACGGTCGCCCTGGCCACCCCGAACTCATCGACCAACTGGCGCTCGGACGGCAGCGGGTTGCCACGCTTGTAGACGCCTGCCACGATGCGTGCCCGCAACTCTGTGGCGATCTGCACCCACTTGGGTTGGTCCAGCCTCCATTTGATCACCTCACGACCATAGGCAGCCCTGGACGCGCGCATTCGCCTATCTGGCGAGAACGTTCAGAAAGGGCGAGTCCCGGCCCGTGAAGTCGTTTCTGACGGTCAACCTCAACGAGGCGCTCGACTGGCTGGAAGTGACCACTCCGGCCGGGGGGTCGGGAGTCGTCGCCATGTTCGACATCCAGTGGGTGCCCGGCCGGGATCCCACCCTGGTCAAGACCCTGCCATCGCGTCGGCGGCGGGGCGCGAACCCCGACTCCCCCTGACGGCCGAATGGGGGCCGAGCCAGGGTTCACCCCCGATGTCCCGGGGTGGCTCGGAGGACAGCATGAGGACATGAACGAAATCAGTCGACGCGACGAGGTCTCGCTGTCGGGCGCCGCCCTGCGCGGTGCCCCTTGGAAGGCCGCCGCCATCAGCGGCGGCGTCATCTCGGCGACCAGCTACGGGTTCGGCCTGCTCACGGGCGGCGGCGACCTGGTGTGGGCGCTCGGCCTGGGCATCAGCCTGTTCGCGATGGTCGCCGCGATCGGCGCGGTGGCGAAGCCGGAGGACGGCGACCGGGTGACCCGGCAGGCCCGCCAGTGGTCGCTGCAGCACCCGTGGAAGTTCGCGCTGCTGCCCGCCGGCATCACGGCCGTGCTCGACTATCCGGTGCAGCTCCTGATCGACGGTGAGGGCGTGTTCGGCTCGGCGTTCGACGCTCTGTGGCGCGGCGCCCTGGTCTACCTGATCACCGCCATCGTGACGCTCACCCTGCAGGGCCGGGCCCGTTCGTCCCGGTGAGCCGGCTCAGCCCTGAGCCTCGCGCTCCTGCTGGCTGCGGCAGACACAGAACTCGTTGCCCTCGGGGTCGCGCATGACCACCCAGCCGGTGCCGTCGGGCAGGCGGCGGTCGTCGGCGATGGTCGCGCCCATGCCGGCCAGCCGCTCGACCTCCTCGTCGCGGGTCCTGCCGTCCATGCCGTTGACGTCGAGGTGCAGGCGGTTCTTGACCGTCTTGCCCTCGGGGACCTTCAGGAAGAGCAGGTACGGGTCCTGCTTGGTGCGGAGCATGATCTCGTCGTCACCGGGTTCGTCATCCTCGCCCAGCGGCAGCCCGGTGGCCCTGCTCCACCAACTGGCGATCTCGTACGGGTTCTCGGCGTCGACGGAGACGGCATGAATTTCGATCATCCGGCCACCCAATCCGACACCACCGAATACGTCAAGCCAGTGTTCGCAGGCCTATGACGCCCGCCAGGATCAGCGCGATGCACGCGATGCGGGGTAGCGACACCTCGTCTCCCATGGCGATCATGCCGAGGATCGCGGTGCCGGCCGCGCCGACGCCGGTCCAGACGGCGTACGCGGTGCCGACCTCCAGCGACTTGAGCGCGTAGGAGAGAAGGCCGAAGCTGAGCACGGCCGTGCCGAGGAACGACAGGGTCCACCACAGGTGGGTGAAGCCGTTGCTGAGCTTGAGCGAGAGGGCCATGGCGATCTCGAAGAGGCCGGCCAGCACGAGAAGGACCCACGCCATGATCAAGAACTCCTTGTGAACGAGACTGTGCGGATGCGTCGTCTTGTCGTGCCGGGTACGGCGCGTCTCGTCCGGGAGCCGTCAGCTCATCACGGACAACGAGCGGGTCCGGCCGCTCATTCCCACCAGATCGTGGTCCACCGGTCTCTGGGCATGGGCCACATGCCGAGCTCCAGCACCGTGGCCGCCACCTCGTCGGCCATGGACGGATCGAGGCAGATGCGGCGGCAGGCGCTGGCCGCCAGCTCCTCCAGCGACGTGAAACGTTCCAGGGGCGCCTCTCGCTCCTCCACCTTGACGGGGTAGCCGAGCGCCGCGGCCAGCGCCACGCAGTCTTCCGCGACGGGGCGTACCGGCCGGTCGACGCCGTGGAAGTGCTGCCACAGCGGCGTCAACCAGCTCATGGGGTGGCGATGCGGCAGTTCCAGCACCACCCTCCCCCGCGTGCGGCGGTCGAGCGCGCGCAGGAAGGCGGCCAGGTCGGGGACGTTGTAGACGACGTGCGCGGCGATGGCCACGTCGGCCACGGGCACGTCGTCGGCCACGTCGGGCCAGCGGCCCGTGATCGTGGTGACCGGCACCCCGAGTTTGTCCGCCCGGGTCTCCAGCGCCTCCAGCATGGCCGCCGAGGTGTCGACCGCGTAGAGGTGACCGATGTGCTCGTGCAGCGGCAGCGACGCCGCGCCGGAGCCGGCGCCCACGTCGAGCAGCGTGCCTTCTCCGGACCCCTTGCCGGACCCCTTGCCGGACCCCTTGCCGGACCCCTTGCCGGACAGGGCCTCGGCGAGGCGGGTCATGGTCGGGCCGTCTTCGGGCTCGGCCAGCGCGCGGTCGGTGCGGGTGGCGAACCGCTCGGGCGAGTGGCCCCATGGATCGACGGGAGCCCTGGCCAGGATCGCTTCGGGGATGGCCCAGGATTCCAGTCGCTCTCGCCATCGCGCGGCGAGTTCTTCGGCGTCCATGGGGGAAGCATGCCATGCATAGCCGGGGTTACCCGCGGGTAGCATTTCAGAGTAAGGTTACTCGTCGGTACACCAAACCCGGTTCAAGGAGATCGACGCCCATGGGCCACTACAAGAGCAACGTGCGCGACCTGGAGTTCAACCTTTTCGAGGTGTTCGGCAGGGGCGAGGTCCTCGGCACGGGGCCCTTTGCGGAAGTGGACGAGGAGGTCGCCCGCAGCATCCTCGGCGAGGTCGACAGGCTGGCCACCGGTGTCCTCGCCGACTCCTTCGAGGAGGGCGACAGGCATCCGCCCGAGTTCGACGCCGCCACCGGTTCCGTGCGCATGCCCGACGGCTTCAAGAAGTCGTACAAGGCGCTGGTCGACGGCGGCTGGGCGCACCTCGACCTGCCCGCCGACCTGGGCGGCCCCGGCATCCCGCGGAGCCTCGCGTGGGCGACGGCCGAGATGGTGCTGGGCGCCAACCCCGCCCTCTACATGTACGCCGCCGGCCCCAACTTCGCCTACACCCTGTGGCGCGTCGGCAACGACGCGCAGAAGCGCTTCGCCGAGCTGGCCATCGAGCGGAACTGGGGCGCCACCATGGTGCTCACCGAGCCCGACGCCGGCTCCGACGTGGGCGCCGGGAGGGCGAAGGCGGTCGAGCAGCCCGACGGCACCTGGCACCTCGAGGGCGTCAAGCGCTTCATCACCAGCGCCGAGCACGACATGTCCGAGAACATCTTCCACCTCGTGCTGGCCCGCCCCGAGGGGCACGGCCCCGGGACCAAGGGGCTGTCGATGTTCCTGGTGCCGAAGTTCCACGTCGATCTCGAGACCGGCGAGCTCGGCGAGCGCAACGGCGTCTACGTCACCAACGTCGAGAAGAAGATGGGGCTGAAGGTCTCCACGACGTGTGAGCTGACCTTCGGCGACCGGCACCCGGCCGTCGGCTGGCTGGTGGGCGACGTGCACGAGGGCATCAAGCAGATGTTCATGGTGATCGAGCACGCCCGCATGATGGTCGGCACCAAGGCCATCGCCACGCTGTCCACCGGCTACCTGAACGCCCTGGAGTACGCCAAGGCCAGGACGCAGGGCGCGGACATGACGAAGATGTCCGACAAGACCGCTCCGCGGGTGACCATCACCCACCACCCCGACGTCCGCCGCGAGCTCATGCTGCAGAAGGCGTACGCGGAGGGCATGCGGGCCCTCGTGCTCTACACCGCCACCTTCCAGGACACCCTGCTCGTCGACCCGGATGACCGGCACGCCCAGGCCATGAACGACCTGCTGCTGCCCGTCGTCAAGGGGGTCGGCTCGGAGAGGTCGTACGAGCTGCTCTCCCGCTCGCTGCAGACCCTGGGCGGCTCCGGCTACCTGCAGGACTACCCGATCGAGCAGTACATCCGCGACGCGAAGATCGACTCCCTGTACGAGGGCACGACCGCGATCCAGGGCCTCGACCTGTTCTTCAGGAAGATCCTGCGCAACCAGGGCGCTGCGATCGGCGCGCTGCTGGCCGAGATCAACGAGTTCGCCGGCTCCGAGGCGGGCAACGGCCGGCTCAAGGAGGAGCGCAAGCTGCTGGCCGAGGCCGCCGCCGACGTCAAGGCCATGGGCGACACCATGGCCGGCTGGGCGCTCACCTCCCTGGAGTCGCCGCAGGAGGCCTACAAGGTCGGGCTCAACACCACCAGGCTGCTGCTCGCGCTGGGCGACCTGGTGATCGGCTGGCTGCTGCTGCGCCAGGCCGAGGTGGCCCTGGAAAGGCTGGCCGACGGCGACGACCCGTTCTACCTCGGCAAGGTCGGCGCCGCCTCCTTCTTCGCCAAGACCGTGCTGCCGCGCCTGGCCGCCGAGCGGCGGGTGCTCGCCTCGACCGGGCAGGAGCTCATGGAGCTGCCCGAGGAGGCCTTCTAGAGCCGGGGACGCCCGCCCGGTGCGCCGGGCGGGCGGCCGTCCGGATACCGTCACGGACGTGAGTTCCTCTTCCCACGACCACCCGCTGCCGCCCGCCCGCGTCGAGGAGGTGTCGGACGGCGTCTACGCCTACGTGCAGCCCGACGGGAGCTGGTGGATCAACAACACCGGTTTCCTGGCCGGGCGGCGCGGCGTCATCTGCGTCGACGCCTGCTCGACCGAGCGGCGCACGCGGGCGTTCAAACAGGCCGTCGGCCAGGTCAGCGACCGGCCGATCACCACGTTGATCAACACCCACCACCACGGCGACCACACGTTCGGGAACTGGTTGTTCCCCGAGGCGACGATCGTCGGGCACGAGGGCGTGCGCGACCAGATCATCGCCGACGGCGTCCCCTCCTACCGGGCCGCCTGGTCGCCCGAGGTGGAGTGGGGCGCGATGGAGGTGACGCCGCCGTTCCTCACCTTCACCGACCGCGTCACCGTGTACTCCGACGACCTCAGGTGCGAGGTCAGGCACGTGGGGCACGCCGCCCACACGACCAACGACTCGTACGTGTGGATCCCCGAGCGGCGGGTGCTGTTCTCCGGCGACCTCGTCTTCAACGGCGGCACGCCGTTCGTGCTCATGGGCTCGGTCGCCGGTGCGCTGGACTCCCTCGCGCAGCTCAGGGAGCTCGGCGCGGAGACCATCGTGCCGGGCCACGGGGAGATCTGCGGACCCGAGGTCTACGACCGGGTCGAGGGTTATCTGCGGTTCGTGCAGGAGAGCGCCAGGCGGGGCAGGCAGGCCGGGCTGTCGCCGCTCGACGCGGCCAGGGAGACCGACCTGGGCGAGTGGGCGGAGCTGCTGGACGCCGAACGCATCGTGGGCAACCTGCACCGCGCCTACGCCGAGCTCGACGGGCGGCCGTTCGGCGCCCCGATCGACCTGGCCACCGCCGTACTCGACATGATCACCTACAACGGCGGCCGGCCCTTGTCGTGCCTGGCCTGAAAGTCGCGGGTGTGATCGCATTTACTCGGGTATGACCGGTGCTGTACACGTTCATTGCCTGGAGGTCGTCATGGGTGTCGGGGTCAGCATCTTCTTCCTCACGCTCGGCGCCATCCTGAAATTCGCCATCGAGCCCGATGTGTTCGGACAGAGCGTCCACATGGACATCATCGGCATCATCTTCATGATCGTCGGCGGGGTGGGTGTGCTCCTGAGCATCCTGCTGGCCCCTCGGCGGGGCCAGACGTCCGACCGCCGGCTGATGCACCGGGAGAACAACCCGCCCGAGATCTAGAGTTCCAGCTGTACGGCGGCGCGGCTCGCGAGGATCGGCCTGATGCGCTCGGCGATGATCGCCTGGTGCTCGGGATGGTCGCGATAGACCACGTAGTCGTCGACGTCGTCGAAGTCGGCGACCACCGCGTAGTCGTGGTTGCCCTGGTTGATGCCGGCGTCGCCGCCGACGGTGAAGGACCGCAGCTGCGGGATGAGGCCGGGGAGCCTGCCCAGCTCGGCCGTCACGGCGGCCCGCTGCTCGTCGGTGGCGTCGGCTTTCCAGGTGAACAGCACAATGTGGCGAATCATGGGGGCCAATGTATTTCATCGGTCCGCGGGTGCCTCTGAGGTGGTCGGGTGCGGGCGTCCCGCCACGGCGGCCGCCGGGAGAGGGGTCCTCCCGGCGGCCGGCGTACCCGGGGGTCAGCTCCAGGCGAGCATGCGGAGCGGGTCCTCCAGCATGGCTCCCACGTCGCGCAGGAACAGCGAGCCCAGCTCGCCGTCCACAATGCGGTGGTCGAACGAGAGCGCCAGCGTCGTCACCTTGCGCACGGCCAGCTCGCCGTCCACCACCCAGGGCATGTCCCTGACCTGGCCGAAGGCGAGGATGGCGGCCTCACCGGGGTTCAGGATCGGGGTGCCCGTGTCGACGCCGAACACGCCGACGTTGGTGATCGTGATGGTGCCGCTCGACATTTCCGCCGGTTGCGTACGGCCCGCCCTGGCCGTCTCCGTCAGCCGGCCCAGCTCGGCGGCGAGCTCGGCCAGCGACATCGTGTCGGCGCCCTTGACATTGGGCACCACCAGACCGCGCGGCGTCGCGGCGGCTATGCCCAGGTTCACGTAGTGCTTGACCACGATCTCCTGCGCCGCCTCGTCCCACGACGAGTTGATCATCGGGTACCGCCCGGCCGCCGTGATCACCGCCTTGGCCACCAGCAGCAGCGGGGAGACCCTGACCTCGGCGAACTCGGGGAGATCGCGCAGGCGCCGGACGGCCTCCATCGTGCTCGTCACGTCCACCTGGAGGAACTCCGTGACGTGCGGGGCGGTGAAGGCGCTGGCGAGCATCGCCTGGGCGGTCATCTTGCGCACGCCCTTGACCGGGACGCGCTCCTCGCGCTCGCGCCGCGGCTGGGGAGCCGCCTGCTGAGCGCCGGCCCGGGCGGCCGCGTGCACGTCCTCGCGGGTGATCGAACCCTCGGGGCCCGTGCCGGTGAGGCTCGCCAGGTCCACGCCCAGGTCCTTGGCCAGCTTGCGTACGGGCGGCTTGGCCAGGGCCCGCGCCCCCGCGGGCCCGGCGGGGGCGGGCACGGGGGCGGACCCGGTGGCAGGCGCGGTGGCGGGTGCGGGGCCCGTGGCAGGCCCGGTGGCGGGTGCGGCCGGGCCGTCCACCCCCACGCGGTCCGGGTTGGCCACCGGGGTGGCCGCGCCCGGCGGTTGCCGGCGCGGGCGCCGTTTGGTGGCGCCCGTCTTGACGCCGTAGCCCACGAGGACCGCCTGGCGTTCCTCCTTGGGCGCCGGGCTGCCGTGGGCGCCCGGCTCGACGGCTCCTTCTGCCGGGGGCTTCGGGACCATGTCGTCGGCCAGTGCCTTGGCCCGGCCGTTCCCGCCGTCGCCTTCGTCACCGGCGTCGCCCGGGGTGTCCACGGCGATGATGGGCATGCCCACCTCGACCGTCGTGCCCTCGTCGGCCATCAGGCCGGCCACCACACCGTCCCACGGGATCGGCAGCTCGACGATCGACTTCGCCGTCTCGATCTCGACGACGATCTGGTTGACCTTGACGTCGTCGCCCGCCTTGACGTGCCAGCGGACGATCTCCGCCTCCGTCAGGCCCTCGCCGACGTCGGGCAGCTTGAACTCGCGTCGCATGGACAACCCCCTCAGTACCCGAAGGCCCGGTCGACGGCGTCGAGCACCCGGTCCAGGTCGGGCAGGTAGTGCTCCTCCAGCTTCGACGGCGGGTAGGGGGTGGAGAAGCCGCCGACCCGCAGCACGGGCGACTCCAGGTGGTAGAAGCACTGCTCGGTGATCCTGGCGGCGAGCTCGGCGCCGAACCCGTTGTTGACCGGGGCCTCGTGCACGACCACGACCCGCCCGGTCCTGCGGGCGGACTCCAGGACCACCGGCTCGTCCAGCGGGTTGAGCGAACGCAGGTCGATCACCTCCAGCGAGCGCCCGTCGTCCTCGGCCGCCGTGGCGGCCTCCAGGCAGGTCTTGACCATGGGCCCGTAGGCCAGCAGCGTGGCGTCGGCGCCGGGCCGCACCACCTTGGCCGTGTGCAGCGGCGGCCACCATTCGGTGGACGCGGTGTCGATGTCGGCCTTCTCCCAGTAGCGGCGCTTGGGCTCGAAGAAGATGACCGGGTCGTCACTGCGGATGGCCTGCTGGATCATGGTGTAGGCGTCGGCCGGGTTGGAGCAGGCCACGACCCGCAGGCCGGCCGTGTGGGTGAAGTACGCCTCAGGCGACTCGCTGTGGTGCTCGACCGCCCCGATGCCGCCGCCGCAGGGGATGCGTACGACGACCGGCAGCTTGATCGCCCCCAGCGAGCGCATCGGCATCTTCGCCAGCTGCGTGATGATCTGGTCGGCCGCCGGGAAGACGAACCCGTCGAACTGGATCTCGCACACCGGCCGGTAGCCGCGCAGCGCCAGCCCGATCGCGGTGCCGATGATGCCCGACTCGGCCAGTGGCGTGTCGATGACACGGTCCTCGCCGAAGTCCTTCTGCAGGCCGTCGGTGACCCGGAAGACGCCGCCCAGCTTGCCGACGTCCTCCCCCATGATGAGGACCTTGGAGTCGTCCTCCATGGCCTTGCGCATGCCTTCGTTGAGCGCCTTGGACAGGCTCATGATCGTCATTTGGCGAACCCCTCCAGGTACGCGGCGAACTGGGCGCGCTCCTGGTCCATCAGGGCGTGGGACTCGCTGTAGACGTGGTCGAAGATGTCGAGCGGCTCGGGGTCGGGCATGGCCAGGCAGCGCCTGCGCAGGTCGGCGCCGAGCTGGGCGGCCTCGGCGTCGACGGCGTCGAAGAACTCCTGGCCGGCGTGCTCGTTCTTGTACAGGTAGGCCTTGACCCGCTCGATCGGGTCCTTGAGCTTCCACGCCTCCAGCTCGCTGGCCACGCGGTAGCGGGTGGGGTCGTCGGTGGTGGTGTGGGCGCCCATGCGGTACGTGTACGCCTCGACGAGCGTCGGGCCCTGACCCGTACGGGCGGCTTCGAGCGCCTTCCTGGTCACGGCGAGGCAGGCGAACACGTCGTTGCCGTCGACCCTGATGCCGGGGAAGCCGAAGCCCGAGGCGCGGCGGTAGAGGGGGATGCGGCTCTGCTTCTCCAGCGGCTCGGAGATCGCCCACTGGTTGTTCTGGCAGAAGAACACGATCGGCGCGTTGAACACGCTGGCCCAGATGAACGACTCGTTCACGTCGCCCTGGGAGGTGGCGCCGTCGCCGAAGTAGGCGATGGTGGCGGCACTCGCGTCGTCACGCTGGATGCCCATGGCGTATCCGACGGCGTGCAGCGTCTGGCTGCCGATCACGATCGTGTAGAGGTGGAAGTTGTGCTCCTTGGGGTCCCAGCCGCCGTGGTTGACGCCCCTGAACAGGCCGAGCAGCTTGACCGGGTCGACGTCGCGGCACCACGCCACACCGTGCTCACGGTAGGTGGGGAACGCCATGTCCACGTCGGTCAGCGCGCGGCCGGAGCCGATCTGGGCCGCCTCCTGGCCCAGCAGCGAGGCCCAGATGCCCAGCTCGCCCTGGCGTTGCAGCGCCACGGCCTCCAGGTCGATGCGGCGGACGAGCACCAGGTCGCGGTAGAGCGACCGGACGTCCTCGGGGGTCAGGTCGATGTCGTAGTCGGGGTGCTCGACCCGCTCGCCTTCGGGGGTGAGCAACTGGACGAGCTCGGGGGGCGACTCGGCGCCGCGTGCGGCTTCGGTTGTCACGAGACCTCCTTCGCCGGTATCGCGGCACATGTGCTGTGCTCACTGACGACCTCGACAAGCTCGGTCATGGCCACTCCTGTGCGTCAGGGCCGGATGTCGATGGGGTTGCCACCTCAGTCCCGGCCTCCTTGGCGAGGAACCATATGGTGATGGTTCGTACGCTTTGGGGCCATGGTGGCAGACGTCACAGCCCTGCGCGCAAGCCCCATGTCCTCCCCGTTCCCGTTGTGTCGGCGGCCACACGCGCCGGTAGGCTGTGCTTCCCATCCACCCACCGCTCCCAGGAGGAACGCAGTGGCCCGCGTCATCGTGGACGTCATGTTGAAGCCCGAGATCCTCGATCCGCAGGGCCAGGCGATCGCCAGGGCGCTGCCCAGGCTCGGCTTCGATGGCGTCGGGGCGGTGCGCCAGGGCAAACGGTTCGAGCTGGAGCTGGAGGGCCCCGCCGACGAGGCGGCGCTGGCCGAGGTGCGCAAGATGGCCGAGACCCTTCTGGCCAACACGGTGATCGAGGACTACACCGTCCGGGTTGCGGAGTAGAACGCACATTTGATCCCCCGATTTACCCCTGGTCGGTTAAAGCGGGGTTCTGACGTGCCACAATGCCACGGGCAAGCCAACAGTAAATAACAACAACGTGATTTTGCGGTTAGCCCCGATTTCACAGGGAAACCTACTCCAGGTGACATTCTGGCGCCCGGAGGAGTCCGGTGGATATTGAGTTCTCGTTGGCGCTGCCTCGGGATGCGATCGGCATACCGATGGTCAGGCGAGTGCTAGGCGATGCTCTGCGCTCACTCAACGTGAGTGAGACCTGCATCGCCGACATGCTGCTCGCCGTCTCCGAGGCGTGCTCGAACGCGGTGCGGCACGGGGGACCCGCCAACCGCTACGAGGTGACGGCGTCGATCGGCTACGGCCACTGCGACGTACGCGTGGCCGACAGCGGCGCGGGCGTCCCGTCGATGCCTCCGCACTTCCCCCCGCCCGACACCGAGAACGGCCGCGGCCTGCTGATCATGCGCTCCGTCGTCGACGAGATCTCCTTCGGCACCGAGCCCGGCCGGGGCACCACGGTCCACCTGCGCAAGACCCTCGCATGGGACGAAGGGGCCAAGGCCCGCCCCCGAGCGCTCGCAGCCGTCTGACCTGCGCCTCCGCATCGCGTACGAGCCGATGCGGACCATGCGCGAGCACCCGATAACCTTGGTTACACCGCCGCAGACCGCCGTCCACCCCGAAGAGACGGTGGCGCGTGCGTGCGCATTCCTCGGAGGGGACGACTGTCATGAGCGCTGCCCGTGTGGGCGTAGTCACGTTTCCAGGAACTCTCGACGACCAGGACGCCGCCAGAGCCGTGCACCTCGTGGGCGCGCAGGCGGTTCCGCTGTGGCACGCCGACCACGACCTGAAGGGGGTCGACGCCGTGTTCCTGCCCGGCGGCTTCTCCTACGGCGACTACCTGCGCTGCGGCGCCATCTCCCGCTTCGCGCCGATCATGGACGAGCTCATCCCGGCCGCGGGCGCGGGCCTGCCGGTGATCGGCACGTGCAACGGGTTCCAGATCCTGTGCGAGGCGCACCTGCTGCCCGGCGCGCTGACCCGCAACGCCTCGCTCCACTACATCTGCCGTGACCAGCGCGTACGCATCGAGCAGACCGCGACGGCGTGGACCAACGCCTTCGACCAGGGGCAGGAGATCGTGCTGCCGGTCAAGCACGGCGAAGGCCGCTACGTCGCCTCCGACGAGACGCTGGCCGCGCTCGAGGCCGGCGGCCACGTGGTCGTGCGCTACGTCGGCGGCAACCCCAACGGCTCGATCAACGACATCGCGGGCATCCGCAACGAGGCGGGCAACGTGGTCGGGCTCATGCCGCACCCCGAGCACGCGGTCGAGGAGCTGGTCGGCGCCCCGGGCACCGACGGCCTCGGCTTCTTCACCTCCATACTCAAGAACCTGGTGGACGCATGATCGACGACGTGCGGCGGGCGGCGAAGACCCCCGACGAGCCGATGCCCTTCGCCGAGCTGGGGATGAAGGCCGACGAGTACGCCCGGGTCAAGGAGATCCTCGGGCGCCGTCCCACCGGCTCCGAGCTGGCCATCTACAGCGTCATGTGGTCCGAGCACTGCTCCTACAAGTCGTCCAAGGTGCATCTCAAGCAGTTCGCCGCCAAGGCGCCCAAGTCCGAGGCGCTGCTGGTGGGCATGGGCGAGAACGCCGGCGTGGTCGACATCGGCGACGGCTGGGCGGCCACGTTCAAGATCGAGTCGCACAACCACCCGTCCTATGTCGAGCCGCACCAGGGCGCGGCCACCGGCGTCGGCGGCATCGTGCGCGACATCATGTCGATGGGCGCGCGCCCGATCGCCGTCATGGACGCGCTGCGCTTCGGCGGCGCCGACGCCGTCGACACGCGCCGGGTGCTGCCCGGCGTGGTCGAGGGCATCAGCCACTACGGCAACTGCCTGGGTCTGCCCAACATCGGCGGCGAGGTCGTCTTCGACCCGTGCTACATCGGCAACCCGCTGGTCAACGCCCTGTGTGTGGGCCTGCTCCGCAAGGACCAGATCAAGCTGGCCACCGCGCCTGGCCCCGGCAACAAGGTCGTGTTGTTCGGCGCGTCCACGGGCCCCGACGGCATCGGCGGCGCCTCGGTGCTGGCCTCGGCGACCTTCGAGGACGAGTCGCAGGCCAAGCGGCCCGCCGTGCAGGTCGGCGACCCGTTCATGGAGAAGCTGCTCATCGAGTGCTGCCTGGAGCTCTACGCCGCCGACGTGGTCGTCGGCATCCAGGACCTCGGTGCGGCGGGCGTCTCGTGCGCCACGACCGAGCTGGCCGCCAAGGGCACCGGCGGCATGCACGTCGACCTCACCCGCGTCCCGCTCCGCGATCCCTCGCTCAGGCCCGAGGAGATCCTGATGAGCGAGTCGCAGGAGCGCATGATGGCCGTGGTGGAGCCCCGCGACATCCGGGCGTTCATGGCGATCTGCGAGAAGTGGGACGTCCCCGCCACCGTCATCGGCGAGGTCACCGACACCGGCCGCCTGGTCATGACGTGGGAGGGCGATGTCATCGTCGACATCCCGCCGGGCACGGCCGCCGACGAAGGCCCCGTCTACGAACGCCCCTACCACGAGCCGGCCGGCCAGGCCGCGCTCAACGCCGACACCCCCGACCGGCTGGAGCGGCCGGCCGACCTGCGCGAGACGCTGCTCAAGCTGCTCGGCTCGCCCAACCTGGCCTCCAAGGAGTGGGTGACCGCCCAGTACGACCGCTACGTCCGCTCCAACACCGTGCTGGCCCAGCCGGCCGACGCGGGCATGCTGCGGATCTCGGAGAGCATGGCCGGCGTCGAGCACGAGCCGACGACCCGCGGCATCGCGCTGGCCACCGACGGCAACGGGCGTTACGCCAAGCTCGACCCCTACGCGGGTGCGCAGCTCGCGCTCGCGGAGGCCTACAGGAACGTCGCCGTGACCGGCGCCCAGCCGCTCGCCGTCACCAACTGCCTCAACTTCGGCTCCCCTGAGGACCCCGAGGTCATGTGGCAGTTCGCCGAGGCCACGCGCGGCCTGGCCGACGCCTGCCGGGCGCTCGGCGTGCCGGTGACGGGCGGCAACGTCTCCTTCTACAACCAGACGGGCTCGACGGCCATCCATCCCACGCCGGTCGTGGGCGTGCTCGGGGTCATCGACGACGTCGCCAAGCGGGTGCCGACCGGGTTCACCGAGGAGGGGCTGCGGGTCGTGCTGCTCGGCGACACGCGCGAGGAGTTCGGCGGCTCCGAGTGGGCCCACGTCGCCCACCGGCACCTGGGCGGGCTGCCGCCGCAGGCCGTCCTGGAGGCGGAGCGGGCGCTGGCCACCGTGCTCGTCGAGGCCGCCCGCCGGGGGCTGCTCACCGGCTCGCACGACCTGTCCGACGGCGGCCTCGCCGTGGCGCTGGCCGAGGCGTGCCTGGCGCGGGGCGTCGGCGCCTCCGTGACGCTGAGCGGCGAGCCGTTCACCGACCTGTTCAGCGAGTCGGCCTCGCGGGCGCTCGTCGCCGTACGACCTGACGCCTACGACGCGTTCGCGTCGTTGTGCGGGCGGCACGAGGTGCCCTGCTACGGGCTCGGCATGACCGGCGGCGACAGGCTGGTCGTCGAGGGCTTGTTCGAGGTCCCGGTGGCCGAGCTGCGCGAGACGCACGAGGCCGCGCTGCCCGCGCTGTTCGGCTGACGATCCCCGGGCGGGGCCGGGCCTGGATTTTTTCCCGGCCGGTCCTCGCCAGTGGGTAAAACGACGCATTGGCGGTGCGGACCTCGCGTGGATAATCGGTCTGTGCCCACCCCCGGTCCTGTCTCTTATACAC
>NZ_SMLD01000148.1:0-23268 GCF_004352805.1 Nonomuraea mesophila | reverse complement strand
CCGCGCGCACCAGCTCCACCATCTGCCGGCGAAACTCCGGCGGATAGTTGTTCGACACTGCAGACTCCTTCTTCCGGGAACCAGGGTTCCCCAGAGATCAGGTGTCCACCAAACCGGGCCAGCTCCAATCCAGCTATGGAGCGACGCCGAGCTCGCTGTCGGAGCTGGCTTCGTCGTTCTATTGATCCTCCTACCCACCATCATCTGGCTCGCCAGAGTGACGCTGCGTCGCCGCAGATAGTGCCTCCGGCGGGGGCCCTCCGGCTCCGGGATGATCGCCGCGCCGGGTGTCAGGCCGTAAGTGGCTGAGGTGGAAGCCTGATCATCCCGCCCACCATCGACCCGGGACAAGCCGAGCAGACCAGGGCGACGGGATGATCAAGCGGGCGGGGTGCACACGTCGGGCGCGATATGCCGTCCGTGGACGTACCGACCCGGCTGGTCCGCCGCGCAAGCGCTTAAATCGTTCTTCTCGAAAGGTTCACATGACGTACCCGGCCACTCACGCCGTGAAGCACACCCCCTGGGATCTCCCCGAGACTCGCACCCCCATGGCCGGCGCCGAGGACACGCGGCCCGGGCTCGGCCTCACCAGCCGCTCCCTGTGGCGCGACGGGCGCCGGTGGATTCCGGTGACGGGCGAGCTGCACTACAGCCGCTTGCCCCGGCACCGCTGGCAGGAGGCGCTGCGACTCATGAAGGCGGGCGGGATCAGCGTCGTGTCCACCTACGTGTTCTGGATCCACCACCAGGAGCGCCAGGATCGGGAGCCGCTGTTCGACGGCGACCTGGACGTGGCCGCGTTCGTCCGGATCTGCCGCGACACCGGCCTGGAGGTAATCGTCCGGATCGGGCCATGGTGTCACGGCGAGGTGCGCAACGGCGGACTGCCCGACTGGGTCGCCCCGGCCCGCAGCGACGACCCCACCTACCTGGGGCAGGTGCGGCGCTGGTTCGGCCATCTGGGGCGGCGGCTCGGCGGTCTGTGCGGGCCCGGCGGGCCAATCATCGGCATCCAGCTCGAGAACGAGCTGTACGACCAGCGCGACCACATCGTCACCCTCAAAAAGCTCGCCCGCGCGTCCGGCCTGCACGCCCCGCTGTGGACGGCCACGGCCTGGGGCAACGCCGACATCCCGGTCGGCGAAGTCTTCCCCCTGTACGGCGGCTACACCGACGGCTTCTGGGTGGACACTGCCGACGGCTGGGATGACTCTTTCCGCACCCACTTCCATTTCTCCCACCAGTGGGACGACCCGGGCATCGGCAAGGACCTGGCGGGCGATAAGAGCACGGGTGTGCCGGGTGCCAAGCATCCCGACTTCCCGGCGGCCACCTGCGAGTTGGGCGGCGGCATGGCCACCGCCTACCACCGCCGCCCGTGGCCTGCGGGGGAGGACATCGCGGCCGTGGCTTTGTGCAAGCTCGGCAGCGGTTCGGTCTGGCAGGGCTATTACATGTACGCCGGAGGCTCCAACCCCCGCCCCGGCCTGCAGGAATCCCATGCCACCGGCTACCCCAACGACCTCCCGGTCCACAACTACGACTTCCACGCCCCGATCGGTGCCCACCTGCAGACCCGCGACAGCTTCCACCTGCTGCGCAACCAGCACGCCTTCCTGGCCGCGTTCGGCGACCGGCTGGCGGGCATGAACGCCACCATCCCGGGCACGCTCGACGTGCACGAGCGGACGACGCTGCGCTGGTCGCTACGCTCGGACGGGCGCGAGGGGTTCGTGTTCGTCAACACGCACCAGCCGTACGAGCCGCTGCCCGCCCACCACGGCGTGCGCTTCGACATCGAGCTCGACGAGACCCGGGTCGTGTTCCCGCACCGGCCGATCGACATCCCCAGCGGGACGTTCGTGTGCTGGCCGGTCCACCTCGGCGTGTACGGCGTCACGGTCAACTGGGCCACTCTCGGGCTGCTGACTGTGCTGGAGGGGGACGATCCGGTGCTGGTCCTGACGAAGGTGGAGGGGGTGCCCGGCCATCTGTCCCTGCCCGCGGGCACGCGGGTGAGCGGGCATCCGGTGTTCGAGCGGGACGGCGAGGTGATCCTGGAGGACCTGCCGGGCTCGCGCGAGCTGCTGACGGTCGAGACGCCCGAAGGGGCGCGGCTGCGGCTGCTGGTCCTTGACACCGTCGATGCCAGGTACGCCTGGCTGCCCGGTGACGGGCGGCTCGTGATCTCAGAGGCCGACATCGTGCTGATGGAGGATGGAGATCTCGCCGCCATCAGCACCGGCCCTGCCACTGTCGACATCCTCGGTGGGGACGTCTTCGAGCGACATCACATCGACGCGTCCTGTGCACCCGTTCCCGTGCAGGTCGTGCGGAAGGCCGAGGCCACGTCGCCCCCAGTACGCCCGATCACCGTCCCCGGCCGTGCCTCAGCGCCCGACCCGGACACGTTCGCTGCCCACGCGGCCCGTTACACGATCACGGTGCCCACGGACGGGCTGGCGGGCGAGCGCGTGCTGCTGCGCCTCGACCTGGTCGGCGACGTGGCTACTGCGACGGTCGGCGACCGTACGGAAGACCTCTTCTGGGACGGCGCGCCCTGGGACATCGACATCACCCCGCCCCACGGCGTGCAGATGGTCGAGGTGCAGGTCGCGATCTATCCCCTCGACGAACGGACGCCGGTATGGCTGCCCGAGGCCGCGAGCAAGAAGCGGACGGAACGAAACACGCAAATCCTTTCCGCCACTGTGATCGATTACCAGACCCACAGGTTCCCTCGTCGCCGCCTGGCTCCAGGAGTGACTGTGATCGGCATGTCGCGCCGTGACAGCAGCCGATGAATCGTGGTCCTGGCGACCGTGCGGCTTTCGTCGGCGGCCGACCGAGACGGGGCTGTCAGCGATCTCGAAATTGAGCTCTTGAGCACTCTTTGGGGAGTGGTTACTGAGGGCGATTTCCACCGGCGATCGTGGGAGGTCGAAGGCGTTGGTCGAGATCTCGCTACTCGGTGCGCATGGCTACGGCCGTTGCGTCATGATCTGAATCGCCAAGAACTCGATCGTGAAGCGCCGCACGACAGCGCGCGTCCACGACCGCTATCGGCTCCGCCTGAATGACCTGTCGGTCGGCGGGCGTCCACTCCACGTCGAGCTGGAGGTGCGCCGGTTCATCGGCCTCCGACGAGAAGCAGGAACTGGCGTTCGCCGTCGGTCAGGTCGAAGGCGTCCCCGACGGCACCGATGGCCTGCGGCGCTTGGCGCAGGAGAATCGAGCATGTCGCAGGCGGTTGCTCAGGGTTGGGAAGTGTCGCTCGCGGCTGGAGTGGACATCAAGATCGTGCAGGAGACCCTCGGGCACACCTCCTCGGCGTTCACCCGCGACACCTACACCAGCATCTCCCCCGAGGCCGCCGCTGCGGCAGCCGAGGCAACCGCTGCCTTCCTCACCGGATCTCCCGCACCTTCGCCCGCTGTCTGTTCACGGATGGCCTCCTGAGGGTGAAGCGCGGGACGGATGGTGCAGGCTCTGTCGCGGAGGGTTACCAGGTGACGGGGGTCACAACTTTGCGCGAACATTAACATGACCATTCCTGGATTACCACTTCTTGACGCGAGCGATGCGGGCATTAACACTCATGCAAGGCTCGGTTGTGTGCTGTGAAATGTTAGCGCTAACAATTTCCTTCGAAGACAGCGCAGTTCCCCCCGGAAAGGAACCCCGATGTACGTACGAAAGAGCCTGGCAACGGCGCGGACCCCTCGATCGTGTACAGCGGCGGCTACTGGTACTACGTGGCCACGACGTGGTCCTCGAGGATCATCATGCGCAGGTCGGCTACGATGGCCGGCCTGAAGACCGCGGCCGAGCAGACGGTATTCACCCTGAGCCCCGGGCCCGGCTGCTGCACCATGTGGGCGCCCGACCTGCAGTGGATCAACAACCGGTGGTACCTGTACTTCTCGGCGGAGGCGTCGCCCGGCCAGGGTGAGCGCCGGACCGGCGTGCTGGAGAGCGCCGGCTCGGACCCGCTGGGCCCGTACACCTACCGGGACATCCTCAACCTGGAGCCCAACGGCGGGTGGGCGATCGACGGCAGCGTTATCTGGTTCAACGGGTACCCGAGCCACTTCGTCTACTCCGCGTTCCGCGCCGGAAAGACCTTCCTGACGTACTCGGCGAGCTCCTGCCAGACGCCCGACTACAAGCTCGGCATGCTGACCTGGACCGGTGGCGACCCGATGTCGTCCAGCTCGTGGACGAAGGAGTCCACGCCCATCTTCCAGCGCAGCGACGCCAACAGCCCGGGGCCGCCTCATTCGTCAAGTCACCCGATAACACCGAGACCTGGGTCGTCTACCACGCGAACTCCTCCGCCGGCCAGGGCTGCGGCACCACGCGCACCACGCGGGCTCAGAAGATCAGCTTCAACTCGGACGGCTCGCCCAACCTCGGCGTGCCGGTCAGGACCGGGACCACGATCGAGGGTCCCTCCGGCGACTCCAACGCTTCGTCCCCGACTGTCTACCGGATCAACGTGCGTCACAGCGGCAAGGCCATGGATGTCCAGCAGCCGAACACCGACAACGGTGCGCGTGTCGGCCAGTACACCTGTGGCAGCGGCACTGACCAGCAGTTCCAGATGGTCGCCAACGGCGGCTACCTCCAACTCCGGGCACGGCACGAACACCGGCACCAACCAGCACTGGTCACGCACGGCCATCTAACGATCGTCCCGACGTGACCGCGGATCCGTCTAGTGATTGGGCATTCATGACTCTGACATCAGGACCATCGCGGAGCACCCGTTCCTTACGCCGGTTGCTGGTCGCCCTGGTGGCGACCGCGCTCGCCGCGGCGGCGAGCCTCGTGGTCTCCACGCCGCCGGCCAATGCCGCCACCAGCCAATTCCGGGGCATGAACTGGGCCGTGCTGGGTGACAACTTCAGCACCGGCACGCTTGTCGTGCAGGGCCTGAGCCAGTCCGACAGCAACGCGACAGTACGCGCCAAGGCCAACGCCCTCTACGACGACATGGCCTCCACCATGGGGATCAACACCGTCCGGCTGCCCATCAACACGCACACGGTGGCCAACAGCGCTTGGTGGAACGCCTACCGCGGAGCCATCGACGCCGCCACGGCCCGCGGCTGGAAGGTCATCCTCGCCTACTGGGAGGACGGCGCCGCCTCCGGCGGCCGTATCACCAACCTGGCGGCGTGGAACTCGATGTGGTCCAGCGTGACCAACACGTACGGCTCCAACAGCAACGTCTACTTCGAGCCGATGAACGAGCCGCACGGCTATAGCTCGGCCGAATGGCGCAACATCGCCGCCAACTGGCTGGACTACCACTACTCGGCTCCCGCGAACCGGGTGCTCATCGGCGGCACCGGCTACAGCCAGGACTTGCGGGACATCTGCAACGACAGCCGCTTCAACTCGACGCTGCTGTCCTTCCACCACTACGCCTTCTTCTACAGCGCGATGACCTACGACGCCTTCCGAAGCCACATTCAGACGCGTCTGGGCAACTGCGCCTCCCGCGCGGTCGCCACCGAGTTCGGCGCGCCGATGTCCACCGGCCTCAACTACGGCGACGCGAACAGCACCGACAACTTCGTGCGCCACATCCGCGCCATGGCCCAGGTCATGCGTGACAACCACATGGGCGGCACCTACTGGCCCGCCCTCGGCGGCAAGCCGGGCAACATCGGCTACGACTGGTACTCGATGTACGCCCTGAGCGGCAGCGGCACCAATCTCAACTTGACCGTCCGCAACACCTCCGGCGCTGACCGGATCCGATATGCCTGGGGCGACACCATCGGCGGCGGCGACTCCACCTACCGGATCAACGTGCGTCACAGCGGCAAGGCCATGGATGTCCAGCAGCCGAACACCGACAACGGTGCGCGTGTCGGCCAGTACACCTACAACGGCAACGCCTGGCAGCAGTGGCAGTTCCAGAACGCCGGCAGCGGCTACTGGCGCATCGTCAGCCAGCACAGCGGAAAGTGCCTCGATGTGGTGAGCGCCTCGACCGCCGACGGTGCCGAGCTCATCCAGTACACCTGTGGCAGCGGCACTAACCAGCAGTTCCAGATGGTCGCCAACGGCGGCTACTTCCAACTCCGGGCACGGCACAGCGGTAAATGCGTGGACGTACCGGCCGCCTCGACCGCCGACGGCGTGATCCTCAAGCAGTATCCGTGCAACACCGGCACCAACCAGCACTGGTCACGCACGGCCATCTGACGATCGTCCCGACGTGACCACGGATCCGCGGTACGGCCGTCACCGCCTCCGGTCTTTGATCCGTAGGTTCCGGGTTCGAGCCCCGGGCGCCCTACCACCCTTCACCCTTCTGACCAGGGCGTTCACATTCCCCCATCGCCGGTGGGGTTTAGGGACCCCTCTTGGGAGACCGAGGGGAGACCGGCGGTTCCGGACGCCACCGCCCGCGGCACGATCGCGGCGCTCGCTTCGGCCGCCTCGTGCGCCGGCTCCGGCAGCACCGTCGTGTAGGTGTTCTCGGTCAGATTGGTCGAACTGTGACGGAACATCGACGACACCATCTTCGTGTCCACCCCCGCCGCATAAGCCAGCGTCGCCGCGCAATGCCGTAGGTCGTGCAACCGGACCGGGGGCAGCCCCGCCTGGTAGGCCAGCTGCGCGAACAGCTCGCTGACCCACGCCGGATGCAACTCGGCGCCGTCCTCGTGCGTGAAGATCCGCCCGGTATCGGTCCACGCCGGACCCCACTCCAGACGTTACGCCGCAGCCCCCGAAAAGCGATGAGGTGGAACAAGGCGTACAACCGGTGCTGCACAGCGACATCGAGGAAGGTACCGAGCTGGATCGGCGTCCACACCATCACGGGCGAACCTTCCGGAGGCGAGGTCATCGACCTGCTCGGCCGCCTGCGCGGCGGGCTCGACGAGGCCCGCCGTGCAGAGCTGATCGAGCGCTTCCCACTCGACCCCACCAAGAAGGCCCGCACCTACTCCAAGGGCAACCGGCAGAAGGTGGCGCTCGTGGCCTGTTCAGACGTCAACCTTCAGCGCGGTTGCGTCGCGAATGGCCAGTGTGGTCACTGCCGCCCCTGATCGTTCTGCTGGTTTGCGGCCTGGTATACGTGGGTGCACCCCTGAAGGCGCGCTTCGCCCTGGCCCGAGCTGCCCTCGACGGCCGCTCCCAAGCCTTCTCCTACGGCGCGCCACTGCCCGCGGACGACGAATGGATCGGGCTGTTCCCGGTCGAACGGGCCGAGAGGGTCCGTGGCGGAGTACGTTTCGCCATCGACGGCGCCGGATTTTTCGGTACTGCCGGATTCGCCTGGAGCCCTGAGGGCGAGCCGCCTGAGCCTGAGGGCGAGGATCTCTACGAACACTGGCAGGGCCCGTGGTATCTCTGGAGTGAGTCCGACTAGGGAGTTTCCGGTCGCAGCTCGCGGGGTCACCGGCTCTCGTCGGCCGCCGCCTTTGAGCGGTGCAGCCCGATTCGCCCGTCGGCACCGGTCCTCCGGCGTGTGGGGCCCATTCTGGGCGCCACCCTGTCCTGGTCAGCTGTTTCGACGTGAGCCGTGAGGCCGTGCAGCCGCTCCAGCAGCGTCAACTCGCGTTCGGGCAGCAGAGCCCAGTCACCGTCGGCGAGTCGGCGAGTCGGCGAGTCGGCGCAGGGTGTCACGTCACTGGAGTGGCCCGGGTTCGCGTGGTCACTGACGCACGACCCGGAAAGCGCCTTTCGGGGCGTACGGGTCACAGGTGCTCAGTGCGTCGGCCGGCCTGGATCGGCCTGCTCGCTGCCGAACACCTCGTCGAGGAGCCGTTGCTGGGCGTTTCGGACCTCGCCGGGGCGAGGCCGTCGACCTGCTCGGCCGGCTGACCGTGGATCGGAGCGGCGCTACGCGAGCGCCGATTCGGCCGCGGTGCCGGATGCCCGGCGCATGACGTCGGCGAGTTTGGTGTCCTTGCCTGCGAGGACGGAGTTCAGGTAGCCGGTGACGAAGGGCAGCCGGGTCAGGCTGAGCATGAGGCGCCGGATGCGCAGGTCGGTCGGTGAGGAGGGCAGGAACCAGCGGGCCATCGATCGGGCGTTGCGTTGTTTGTCCTCGACCACGGGCCGCCACAGGCGCTCGAACTCGGCGGTGGCCCGCTCGATCGTCGGAGCGTGCGCGAGCCGGTCGGCGAGCACGAAGGCGCCGGCGATCCCGAGCGACGCGCCCTGCCCGGCGATCAGCGACACGGCGCAGGCGGCGTCTCCGAGCAGAACGACCCGGCCGGTGCTCCACTCCGGGAGCTCGATCTGCGCGACCTGGTCGTAGTAGATCTCCTCGGCCGGCGGGCACTGCTCCAGCGCGCGCGGCGTCACCCAGCCCAGACCGGTGTAGGCCCGCTGGATCGCCCCCCGGAGATCGTCCGGAACCGCGGGGTCGGCGCTGCGGTGCACCGCGAACGCGGCGACCCGTCCGTCACGCAGCGCGTAGAAGCCCATCTGCCGGTCGACGGAGTCGGTGAGGCAGAACGCGTCCCCGGTGGCGGCGTGCACATCCGGCGCGTCGAAGGTGAACGCCGCCGTGTGCAGGCCCAGGTAGCGCAGGCAGCGGTCCTCCGGCCCGAACGCCAGCCGGCGGACGGTCGAATGGATCCCGTCGGCGCCCACGAGCAGATCGGCATCCAGGACGGTGCCGTCCTCCAGCGTCACCGTCAGGCCGCCGGGGCGGTCGGCGAGGTCGATCAGCGCGGTGTCATAGCGCAACTCGACCTCGGGCGGAAGGTTCTCGGCCAGCACGGCCTCGATGTCGGGACGCAGCAGGTCCAGCAGCCGGCCGCGCGAGAAGCTCTTGGTCCGGATCGTGGCGCGGCGGCGACCCTTACGGTCGACCAGGCGCCCCTCGTCATAGTGGTAGGCCACTCGTTCGAACCGGGGCAGCAGCCCCATGGCCTCGACCGCCTCCAGCCCGGGGCCGAAGAAGTCGATCATGTATCCCTGGGGGCGAGGTCCGGGGGCCCGCTCGACCACCACGACCTCGCCGCCCAGGCCGGCGAGCCGATGGGCCAGGGCCAGGCCGCTGATGCCGGCGCCGCAGATCACTGTCCGCACTGTCGTTCCTCCTCTGGGGACGGGGAAAGAAGCCTGCGCAGCACCGCTGAGGGATCCTTCGCCCGCAGGCCCAGGCCGCGGTGCAGCAGCAGGCCGTCCACGCAGGCCGCCAAGACGGCGGCGGTCTCGAACGGGGCCGGCTCCCCGTGCTGCTCCAGCCACTCGCCGAACCGCTGCCGGAACTCGGCGACCAGCTCGGCGATCCCCTCGCGCAGCCCGTCGTCGCGGGTGCTCGCCAGGTAGGCCTCGACGAACAACAGCGAGGCGGCGTCGGCGCCGGTGTACTTCTCGACCGACGCGAGCATCGTCTCGATCGCGTCGCCGGGGGAGCGGGTGCTTTCCAGCAGCTCGTTCATTCCGGCAAGCATTCTCCTCATCTCGCTGGTCGCGGCCTCGTTCAGCAGGCTCGGCAACGAGGGAAAGTGGTAGTGCACCACGCTCGGCGTCACCCCGGCGCGCTCGGCGAGTATCCGGGTGCTCACCGCCGTCCAGCCGCGTTCGGGGATGAGCTCCGCCGCCGCGGTCAGCAGCCGTTCCCGGACCGCGCGCCCGCGCTCGGCGGCTGGGGAGACCATGGTTCCCTCCTGTCTAGGGCAATCGTCCTGTACGACTGCCCTGATTGTATGGTCGCGCCCCGGCCCGCATCAAGTCGAAGTGGGTTCGGGCAGGTCACGGGCGCGCTCAAACAGGTGCAGCCGTGTCCGGGCGTGGCCGGCCGTGTTCAGCGCCAGGACCCTGATCGTTCACTCCTGGACGGACAACTCCCGGCCAGCGTCTCGAAGCTGATCGAGCCTCTGGTCCGTCAGCCGCCCGTCACCATCGCGACGGTGCGGAACAGCGACGCAACGGAGCGGCCACAACCCGGCGTACCGCGCCACCCCAGCCTCTCAGATGCCGCAATCCGGCCATCAATGCTGGTGGTGGGTCGGCGCGGACCGGACCGGGGACCGGCCTGCGGACCGGCCGGGCGCCGTGACAACGTACTGGCCCATGAGGCCCTGATCCTCGTGGTTGAGGATGTGGCAGTGGAACATGTAGGGCGTCGCCGGATCCGGTTCTCCGCGAAACCGCAGGGCGATGCGGACGGGAACGTTGGGCGGCGTGTGCACGGTGTCCTTCCAGCCGCGCAGTTCCGGCGGCGGTGGCGCGCCGCCGACCGACACCAGCTGGAACTGCACGTCGTGGACGTGGAAGTTGTGCGGGGCGTCGTCGATGGCGGTGACCTCCCACACCTCGGTGCTGCCCTGGGCGACGGCGAAGTCGATGCGCTTCATGTCCATCGCCCTGCCGTTGATCGTGTACCCGGACAGTTCGAAGCGGCGGACGGGCGGCGTCGCGGGATCGGTCACGAGCCGGGGAGCCTCGGCCAGGCGTGCCGGAAGGGGCGGCGACGGGGCGAGCCGTCGCGCAGCACGGAGCTCCAGGACGTCCAGGGTGTCGTCGCCGCCGGTCCAGCGCCGATCCCAGGGGTTCAGGCCCGTCTCGGGCGGGAAGCTCCGCAGCGCATCGCGCTCCCCCGGTCGCAGGGCCACCACGATCTCGGCGCGTTCTCCCGGGCTGAGCTGCACGCGTCCGGTCTCGTACGGCGCCGCCAGCAGCCCGCCGTCGGTACCGACAACGGTGAACGTCCGCCCGGACCCGAACCCGAAGCGGTAGATCCGCGAGTTCGACCCGTTGAGCAGCCGCAGCCGGACCCGCTGGGTGGTCACGGGCAGGTAGGGCGCCGGCGTGCCGTTCACAGTGACCAGGTCGCCGACGATGCCGACGCCGCCCTGTTCCCGATCCCGTTCGTCCAGCTCGTTGTGCTCGGTGAGGTTGAGATCCCGGACGATGACGGGGATGTCGTCGACCCCGTACTGGCTCGGCAGCCCACGGGCGCCTGGTTCGTCCAGGATGAACAGGCCCGACAGTCCTCGGTAGACGTGGACGGCCGTCCGGCCGTGCGGGTGCGGGTGGTACCACAGTGTGGCGGCAGGCTGGTTGACGGTCCAGGTGGGCGACCAGGTGGTGCCCGGTTCCACCGGCTGGTGGGGGCCGCCGTCCATCCGGGCAGGCAGGTGCATCCCGTGCCAGTGGAGGGTGGTGGTTTCCGGAAGGTCATTGCGGAAGCGGATCACCACGGTCTCGCCGCGGGCCGCTCGCAGCGTGGGCGCCAGGTACGGGCCGTTGATCCCCCAGGTAGGGGTCGGCCGGCCGGCGCGGAACCGGTGCTCGCCCGGACTCGCCCGCAGGTCGAACACCCTGCGGCCCTCCGGGTCCCGCTGGGAGGGCGCCAGCGGCGGGATGGTCAGCCGGTTGACGAACCGGATCTTTCCGGCGGTGTCCAGGTCCGCGCCTGCCCACCACCATCCGGCGCCGCCGAGGGTGGCGGCGGCGGTGGCGGGCACAGCGATGAGCCCGGCTTTCAGAAGGGTGCGGCGCTTCACGCGGCGACCACCGTGACGGTGTCGGCGCCGCCAGCCTCGATCATCTGGTAGCCCGGCGCGTCGCCGTCGTGGGTGGCCTGGGTGAGGCCTCCGCTGACGGCGCCGTACCACTGGTCGTCCAGCCTCAGATTGGTGGCGGCCCGTGCGAACCCCACCCGGACCGGCACGCCGGCGGGGCGCTCGACGCGCAGATCCTCGACCGCGGCCAGCCGGCTCACGCGGGCCCGGGCCGGGCGGTCCAGCACGAGGCGTACGTGCGCGGCACCCGAGTGGAACGTCACCGAGCGCACGTCGAGGCCCGTGAGCTGGGCGTCCAGGTGCGCGGCGCCACCGTGGACGTCCAGCGCCCACGGCACGGCCGGGTTGAGTGTGAGGAGGGACGGGTGGGACCGGCGCAGCAGCCGCGTCCCGGCGGGGTAGGCGATGTGCACGTTCGCGTCGGCGGCCCACACCAGCGGCAGCGGCATGCCGAACCGTGCCTCCAGCAGGTCTGTCAGTTCGGGCTGCGGGCGCAGGGTGACCAGCTCCGGCCCGTTGTCGAAGCTCAGCCGCGCGACCGAGGGAACGGCTGGCAGGGGAACGGCGACATGCTCGTCCCGGACACCTTTGGAGGCGAACGCGGTCATGACGGTGCCTTTCATTACGATGCTTTCCTTACGGCCAACAGATCTAGGGCGTGCGGGGTCCCGGCGCCGGCCCCCTGGATGACGGTGTTGACCACGCCGGAGGCCGCACCGGCGTCCTGATGGGGCACGGCCGACAGCACGATGTCGACCAGGATCGGCGCGACCAGCCCGAAGCCGATGCCGCCGAGTGCGCCAGGTGCCAGCCGTTCAGCGCGTCCCCCGCCAGGACGACCGTGCCGATCAGCGCCACCATGGCGGCGGTCAGCGCCGACGCGCCGAAGGCCACCAGCCGGCGCCCGGCCGTCGCGGCGAGCCACTGCCAGGCCCGAGGTAACGGCCAGCCCCAGCGGCCAGGCCAGGAAGGCGGCCGTCCGGCCCTGTGGCCTGCGCTGCGCACCCTGGGCCGGACCAGCTCACTCGGCCAAGCTGTCTTGTTTGGTATGCGAGTACGTTGCCCGTCGCCGGAAGGTCGGTCACACGAGTCGGTTGGCTGTGGCCCGCATCAGCAGGTAGGGGATCATCCGCCTGTGCACCGGTGCGACGAGCACCCAGACCAGCCACCCTGCCCTGCGAAGGTACGCGATGTCGGTGGTCAGCGTGAGGGCATCATCCGACACTCGAAACAGCAGGCGCGCGTTCATCAGTGGCGAGCTGAGCGCGAGGCGGATCGTGGCGCTGTCAAAGGCTGCGACTTGCCACCCCAGAATGTGATGGGCAGACGATAGAGGGCGGCGGAGACGTAGGCCAAGAAAAGCGCGCCAGCCGAGAAGCAGGAACCAGCGGACCGGCGGTGGCGCGTCCTGGAAGACCGCCCGGGCCCACTGCTCGGGTGATCGCGTCTCGCTGATGGTGACTTGGAAGGCGTCCTCATAATCGGCTGCCCCTGTCGCGGTGACTCGCCGCACCCGATACCGCTTTCGCACATCCCCTCCTTGCTGAACACGTGTACATTAGAAGCGTTATTGAACACGCGTCAAGTAAGCTGGCGACCATGAGCGAGGGAAGACGACGGCTGACCCCGCACGAGCGGCGCAGCCAACTGCTCGACGTCGGCGCCGAGATGTTCGCTCGTCACTCTTACGAGGATGTGCACATGGAGGGCATCGCGGCACGTGCCGGCGTATCCCGTGGACTCCTATACCGCTACTTCTCCACCAAGCGCGACCTGTTCGCAGCGATCTTCGAGCGCGACAGCGAGCGGCTGCTGGCCTCCAGCCCGATTGATCCCGCGTTGCCAATGGCCGAGCAGGTGAAGGCGGGGATCGACGCCCACCTGGACTACTTCACCACACACCGCAACAACATCCTCACAGCCAACCGCGGCGCACTGGCCGGCGACCCGACCGTCCAGGAGATCATCTCCGACGAGCTCGCCACTCTCCACGCCCGCCTTCTCGATGCGCTGGGTGGCCATGGCCGCAACAGGCACGTAACGTCGGTCGCGCTGCATGGCTGGCTGGCGTTCGTCCGAGCCGTATGCGTCGAATGGCTGGAGGGCTCGCCGCTGTCGCGGGACGAGATACGCGAACTGTGCATCCGCAACCTCGCCAGCCTCTTCCCCGAGCACATCGAGCCGGCGGCGGCTCCATCCGGATGAACATGCACCGGATGCGGCAGCCAATGCCGCGATATGCCGGCCGCGTTCATCGACGACCGCACGCTGCTCGTGACCGCATCGGCGAATTCGGGCGTGCGACCGCCGTTTACGCTACGACTTCGACAGCGGCACTCAAGGCAAGATCATCACACGTGGCCGAGAGCAGCGTCAAACGTCGTGACGGTATTGATCAAGCACAGCTCCGCTCCGCAAGGGCGGATGCGGATGGGCACCGCGATGCCGGCGGGGTCGGGCGGAATGCCCGCGGGAGCGTAGGAAAGCACTCCCTCATACAGCGCACTCGTCTCGGCGGTTCCGGAGCCAGTGGACTACACGAAACGCGACGTTCACCGACGAGATGGTTCGGAGGGTCGCCAAGCAGGACCCCAGCACGTGGCTGCCGATCGAGCCGGTGCGGTGCCGGTACATCGCCGAGTGGACCGCAATCAAAAACTCGGTGGGAGCTCACGCTGGACGCCGCCGCGAGAAGGCCGCTCTGACGTCGATCGCGGCCGACCGCCCGAACGTGCCCATCGAGATCGCCCCACTGCCCTGGAAAGGACATCTTTAAGCGCTGCTAAGCGCCTGACCTTCCAGGAAGAATTCGGCCGATCCTCAGAGAACATACGGGTCAACGTCGGCCACCCCGCACACCGCCACCAGCCAGGAGGGCGAACCGTAGCGGAAGTGATCAAACGGAATGGGCCCTTGTCGGTGCAGGCCAGGCCTGGACGGCGGCCGCGAGGCGTCTGCGGTGGAGATCATGGGTGATGACCAGCCAAGGTTCAGCTAGGGCCGAAAGGTGGCGACCGCTGTGGAGCGAGCGTGATCGCGATGCCGAGCAAGCCCGGAACGCCCTGCGTGGTGCCAGACTGATGGAGTTCAGTGACAGCCGGGCCGGTCCGTGACGGAGGGCGGGGGGTACGGAGCGGCCCTTCCTGGTAACTGCGTCGCGATTGGCTGTGCCTACGGAGATCCGGTGGTCCGGGCAGCCAGCGCGCGCGAATATGTCAGCCGGGAGGCAATCCGGCCGTAACGAAAAGGAGCGGGTAGTGATCCGGACGCTCTACCGCGGCGAGGACGCCGCACAGCTGGGAGCCTGGCCGCCCGGGGCAGGCCGGTCCCTTCGGCCTCCGTCCAGAATCGGAATCTCAGCGAACCGCCTCCTCCTGGCCAACGCCCAAGGATCCGCTCACCGTGCCCGGCTGGTGGGCATTTGCCGGCCTCGATGGTGACGATGACATGTCAATGCCCAGCAGCGTTCCGGTCCCGGGATCAGAAGATCAGCACCCCTTTCCGCGGCAGGGGCACATCGAAGTGACGGGCGATGGCCGCCCCCCGGTGGCCGGGCCGGTCGGTGTCCTCGCCCGCAAGGGACAGGTCGGGCTGCCCCCCGAGGGCAGTTGCCACCGCCGGCGGCCAGGCGGGGCGTGACGACGTGATGGGCGTGCAGCATCCAGATGATCGGATGAGGGCGTAGGTCATCGGCGCCAGGGTGGCGTCATGTTCGGCGCCTCGTCGGTAGCTCGTGCTGCCGCAGGAACACGATGGCTGCGGCCAGGGCGGCGTAGGCGAGGGGAATGAGCGGGCTGGCGCCCAGGACAGTCAGGTTGACGACGGTGGCGCCGAGCAGCAGGAGCAGCAGGCACAGTGCGGCCAGCGCCCGCAACCGCGGGATCATCAGGCCTGCCGCGCCGGCGATTTCCAGCACGCCGATCACCAGCCGCAGCGATTGCCCGGCGCCGATGTCGTCGAACATCTCGACCGCACTGGCCTCGGCGAGAAGTTTGGACGCCCCGGCGGCCACCATGGCCAGGGCGAGCAGGATCTGCAGCCCCCAGGCCGTGATGGTGGCGGCCTTGCCGGTCCGCTTGGCGGTGGAGGCTGGGGAGCGTTCGTCGGCGGTCATCGTCGTCAGCTGATCCGGGTCAGCAGGTCGGCGAGGCGGTCGAACTGCTCCAGCGTGCCCTTGGACATGCCCTGCCCCACGGCGGCGTCGATCGCATCTTGCGAAGGGAAGCGGGTGTGGTAGGTGACCTTGGTCTTGCCCGCGGATTCGTCGAAGGTGATGGTTTCGACTGCGCCCGGCCCGCTGTTGAACGGCTCGATGTCGAAGATCGATGTTCGGACGATCCGCTGAGGTGGCACGACCTCCAGGTACTCTCCGGCGAACGGGGCTTGGCCGCCGTCGACGATGCTGATCCATCGCCACTTGCCGCCCGGACGGACGTCCATCTCGACCACGTCGGTGGTGGCGCCGTGCGGTCCCCACCAGTGGGGGATGTGCTCGGGTGCATCACCTACCTCGCCCCGGTCGTCGCCGTCGTGGCAGGCGTCCTCTTGCTCTCCGAGCCGGTCACCACACGCACCATCGTCGGCACCTTGCTCGTCCTGGCGGGAGCGGCGCTGGCTGCCCGCCGGCCTCCAGCGGCCGACCCCGTCTGACGTTTCGTTGACGGCGTTGCAGGAATGATCACCTCCGGCTCCCGCCAAACAAGATCATTCTCATTGATAACGGCCGTTCCTCGGTTCCTCAACCCCGATATCAGCCGCTTCGGCGCGTACGCCACCGACGAGCTACGTCATCGGCCGGATCCGTTCGATTCCCAGCTGAAGGAGGTCTACTTCGCTGACGTCGAGCCGGCCGCTTGATCACCGAGGCTATTGGTGGCCGAGCGCCCTCGACCTAGCCTCGGGTCCCAGCACGTTCGCCAACACCATCCGGTCTCCCGGATGCCCACCTGGTCAGCGGCCGGTTACTCGACTACATGGCAGTCGACGCTGTACATCCTGGACTGCCTGATCAACATCGACGCCGGGCCGAAACCCGAGCTGGTCACGACGGATCAGGCCAGGTTGCCGGATCGCTGGTGACCAACCAGGTGCGCGCCTACGATCTGCTGCGCTTGTTCGCCCGGGGCGGGCGTCCGACCCCGCCCGGGCAGGCGTTCGCCGAGTACGGCCGCAGCGACAAGACCCTGCACCACTGTCCATCCTGGACCCGATCGACGACACCTACCGGCGCAAGCTCAACAAACAGCTCACCGTGCAGGAATCCCGGCACCAGCTGGCCCGCAAGATCTGCCACGGCAACGGCGGGAAGATTCGTCAGGCCTACCGCGAAGGATGGCCTGGCTGCGCGATCCTGTCCTTTTGGCCGTTCCTTCGATGGACGCGTGGATGGCTGAGGCGATGCATCCAGGGTGGGACGAGTCGCTCCAGCGGTGTCAGCCGGCAGCTCCCGGCCGGTCCCCGGCCCTTCGGCCTGGGGACCGGCGCTGTCAGTGGGTGTCTGGTCTGGGGGTATGGATGCCCGCGGCGCGGAGTTTGGCCTCGATAAGCGCGACCCCCCGGGCGGTGGCCGATCCCTGCTTTTCGCCGTGGTGGGCGATCAGGTGGTACCGGGCCGCGGCGTCGGTGCGAGCTTGCAGGCCGGTCACGATCTTCAGGTGTGCGGGGTTGGCGAGGAAGTGGTCGGCGATGGCGGTGGCGAGGTCGGCAATGCGCGAGTCGTCCGGCTCCCAGGTCGTGGCTTCGGTGGCGCGCTTGATCAACGCGACGAAGCGGGGGTCCTCGAGGGCGTGCTCGACATGGGTGAGGTAGTCGTCGAAGCCCTCCGGGACCAGGGCCCTGGCCAGCACCCAGCCCTCCCTGGTGGCCGCCACCTCGTTGGCGGGGAAGCCGAGGCCGGACAGCCGCTGCAGCAGCGCCACGGCGCGGTCGGGCAGCAGGGCCCGGTCGCCGTCGGCGAGGCGGTGCAGCGTGTCACGGCGCGCGATCAGCTCCTCGATCCGTTCGGTGAGGTGCCGCTCGACGTCGGTGAGCGCGGCGGCGAACAGCTCGGGGTCGGCGTCGAGCAGGGGCCCGATTTCGGCAAGCGGCACCCCGGCGGCGGCCAGCGTCCGGACCTGCACCAGCCGCAACAGCTCGGCCGACCCGTACCGGCGGTAGCCGGAGCTGTCGCGTTCCGGCTCCTTCACCAGGCCGAGCTTGTGGTAATGCCGTACCGTCTTCACGGTGACGCCGACGAAGGCCGCCGCCTGCCCGATCGTGACTCCGTTCATCGGCACCATCCTGCCTTGTGCTCAAGCTCGGCGACCGGGCAGACCACAGCCGAGCAGGTGGCCCCGGTTCGCGTTCTCCCTGATGCACGACCCGGAAGGGGTCGCCTTTCAAGGCGTACAGGTCACAGGGTTCAGTCCGCCGGCTGAGCCGGATCGGCCTGCTCGCCGCCGAACACCTCGTTGACGAGCCTTCGCTGGGCGCTCTGGAACGCTGACGCCACGGACAGGTCGACGTCGTCCACCCAGTTCAGTACGGCGGTCAAGGTCTTGGCGCCGCCGGGCGTGCTGCACATCATCCCCGCGGAACCGGCCAGGCCGCCGTTGTGGGTGATGACGGTGCCGCCGCAGTCCGTTTTCTGGACGAACACTCCCAGCCCGTAGTCCATGTTCGGCAGGCCCGTCGGACGCGGGGCGCACATCTCGGCCAGCAGCGTGGCCGGCAGGAGCCTGCCGCCCATCAGCGCGGAGATGAACGTGGCCAGGTCCTGGCTGGTGGAGATCATGTCACCGCCGGTGGAGACCCAGGAAGGGCTGTGGCGGGTGATGTCGATCGTCTTGTGCCGGCCGTCCTCCTCATAGCGGTGGTAGAAGTGGGCGTGCGGCTCGGGGATCTCCGGCGAGGCGTCCGGCACCACCGTGCCCGACAGCCCGAGCGGCCCCAGGATCCGCTCCTGCATCTCCTCGGCCAGCGAGCGGCCGGTGACCTTCTCGATCAGCAGCCGGGCCAGCACGTAATTGGTGTTGGAATAGCTCCAGCCCGTCCCCGGCTCGAACCGGGCCGGCTTGGACAGCGCCAGACGTACCAGCTCCTCGGGCCGGTAGGTGCGGAACCGCTTGTCCACCCACTCTTTGGCCGTGGTGCCGTAGGGAACGGGGATCCCCGGCACCATCGTCCCGTCGCCGCCGTCGTCGCCGGTGAAGTTGAACAGCCCGCTGGTGTGCCGCAACAGCATCCGCACCGTGATCCGCCGGTCCAGCCCGAACTCGGGCAGGTAGCCGGCCGCCAGGGTGTCCAGCTCGATCTTGCCTTCGGCCACCAGTTGCAACACCAGGGTCGCGGCGAAGGTCTTGGTGTTGCTGCCGATCCGGGCATGCCCGTTGACCGGCGGCTTGGCGGTCCCGCCCAGCTCGGCCACCCCGGCGCTGCCGACCCACTCGCCCCGCTCGTCGCGCACACGCAGCGACATCCCGAGGAAACCGGACTCGACGATCTCCTCGATCGCCTTCTGCAGCTCCGGACGATCCTGCCCGGCCGCGGCTTCCGGCACGGCCCCGCTGTCCGCGACGGCCACCCCGGCGGCGTCGAGCGCTTCGGTGATCTTGCGGGCCATCTCGGCCGTGGCGGGCCTCGGCCGGCCCTGGTGCGTCTGGGCGGTCTCGACGGCGGCGAGGACGGTGCTGCGGAAGCTGTCGGCCTCGGCCGGATCCTGCATCTTCAGGAGGTTCATGGCCGCGATCAGGGCCGGCAGCACGCGGTCGGCGATCTCGGCCACGGACATGCCGTCCAGGTCCTTGCCTTCAGGGTAGTCGGCGAGCACATGCCCGATCAGACCGGTGGCCGACCCCAGCGCGATGCTGCCGGAGGTGGCGATCTTGTGAGGCTTGCCGGCGGCGCCGGCGGCGGACGTCAACGTCACGGCGCCGTACGCGGCCAACCGCAGGGTGCTCTTGTCCCGATCGGAAAGCGTGATCGTCATGGTGATTTGCCCTTCGACGTTGTTAGGTCCGCGGCGTCGCGCCGAGCTTCCACCCTGACCCGAGGTCAATCTCAACCGTGATCTAGCTCACAGCCGCTATGGGGTTCGAGACAACCTCGGGAGCAGGACTGCCAAGTGCCACGAGAAGTGTCAGCAGGTTCTGCCATCCAGCGTCAGTGACTCCGTCACGAGGTGTCAGTAGCGGCTGTGCGACTCCTTGCCCACTACGCCGGTCAGCTGAGGCCTTCTTGGCCTGGAAGCCGGTCCGGGACGGCCCGGCTCCATCACTGGCGGCAGCTTCCTTAACGACAGGCCGCATTCCGGTCGCACCCCGACCAAGAGAAACGGCGGACCAAGAGCCACTCATTGTGGGTTCTGGGCGTATGTGGGCTGAGGACCTCACACAGCGGACCGCCGACCAGGCGGCAGGCGGCGGGAGCGCCTGATCAGTGGGGTCAACTGCGCTGGTGCTGCAGCCAGCGTTCGAGCAGGGCGGGAATCTCGCTCAGCATGAAGTGGTAGAAGTCGCGCATCTGCCTCAGCCGCCGGTGGGCGGGGTCGCCGGCCGGGATGGTGTCGATGCCGGTCTGCGCGGCTTGCAGCATGACCTGGATGACGGTGTTCTGGCTGGTGAACAAGGTGGCCCAGGCGTCGTCACGCAAACGGTAGTGCTCGCGGCGGCTGCCGGGGGCGGGCAGGCGTTCGATCAGCCTGACCGACACCAGGGATTTCACCGCCGCCGAGACCGAGCCCGCGCGGGCGTCGAGCCGTTCGGCGATCTCGCCCGCGGTGACGCTCTGCTGGTCGGTGAAGAGGAAGACGGCCAGAGTGCGCGGCCATGCGCTGCAGCCCGCCCCAGGGTCAGGGCGAGATGTTCGGCGGCCTGCCACCGGTCTTGTCTGCCGTTCACGAGCGCAGGATGTCGAACTGCACAGAACTTCAGAAAGTTCTGAAAGTCGGTATGTTGCGAGTATCGGGTTCCGCCGTGCGGAGCGCCGATGGTGTGCCGGGAAGCCTGGTCGGCGATGTGACAGCTCGTCTACGTCGCCAGAAAGGTGACCGGTCATGACCCTGCTCAGCCGCTTGTACGGCGTGCGCCCCGCCTTACGTCACCGGGTGCGTGTGCGGCGCAACGTGGAGATCCCGGCTTCCGATGGTGTGCGGTTGCTGGCCACGCACTACTACCCGGCGGGCCAACGACGTCCGCCGCTCGTGCTCATGCGCAGTCCGTACGGTCGCGGCAACGCCCTGGATCGGCTCCCGGCGCTGCTGGCCGAGCGCGGCTACCAGGTGCTGTACCAGAGCCTGCGCGGCACAGCCGGATCCGGGGGTCGCTTCGATGGGTTCGTCATCGACCCGGCCGACGGTGACGGCACGCTGAGCTGGTTGCGCGCCCAGCCTTGGTTCGGCGGCGAACTGGCCACGTGGGGCGCCAGCTACCTCGGCTTCGTGCAGTGGGAGCTGGCCGCCCGGGACATCCCGGAATGGAAGATCGCACTCATCCAGGACGCGCCGTCCAGCTTCGCCGAAGGCTTCATGTACCCCGGCGGAGCGTTCGCGACGGGCAACGCACTCGGCTGGGTGCAACTGGTGGAGCGGATGTTCACGGGAGGCTACGGCATCACCCGCCAGCTGGCTGGCTTGGTCGGCGCCGCGCGGCGGCTGTCGCGCGCCACGCTCGCCCTCCCGCTGCAAGAGGCCGATCGGGCACTGACCGGGCACGCCGTGCCGTGGTTTCGGGACTGGGTCACCCACGGCCCCGGCGAGCCGTACTGGGCGAGCACCGACCACCGCGCCAACACTGCCCGCATGCCACCGGTGGTGCACCTTCAGGGCGGCTGGCACGACTTCTTCCTGCCGAGCATGCTGGCCGACTACGCCGCCCTGGCCGCAACGGGGCGGCAGGTTCGGCTGCTGGTCGGCCCATGGGGGCACGGCCGCGGCCTCTACACCCGCCAAGGGCTGACCGACGCGCTCGCGATGCTGGACGCGGCGCTGCTCGGACGGCAGGCGCCCTCGGGCGTTCGGCTGTTCGTCACCGGCGCGGGCCGGTGGATCGACGCGCCCGCCTGGCCGCCCGTACACGAGGCGACCCCCTGGTTCCTGACCCCGGACGGCGGGCTCAGCCCTACCCCGCACGACGGCCACAGCGCTCCCAGCCGCTACCGCTACAACCCTGCCGACCCGACCCCGACAGTCGGTGGCACACAGGTGGGCCTGTCGGCGGGTGCGAAGGACACCCGCGCCGTCGAGGCCAGAGCCGACGTGCTCACCTTCACCACCGCGCCCCTCGCCACCGACGTCGAGGCCGTCGGGCCGGTCCGCGTGCGATTGCACGCGCGCTCGGACAACCCCAACGTCGACTACTTCGCCCGGCTGTGTGACGTGGACGCGCGGGGCAGGTCGATCAACGTGTGCGACGGGATCGTGCGCCTGCGTGACCCGGGCGACATCCGCACGGTCGAGATCGCATTGTGGCCGATGGCCCACCGGTTCAAGCGTGGCAATCGCATCCGGCTGCAGGTCTCCAGCGGCGCCCACCCGCGCTTCGGCCGCAACCCCGGCTCCGGCGAGCCGCTCGCGACCGGAACGGGCCTGCGCGCCTCGGAACACGAGATCTTCCACGATCACCATCACCTGTCAGCCCTTTGGCTGCCCCTCATCCCAGGATTGTCATGAAACTGCTTGTTCTCGGCGGCACCCACCCACCACGTGGGCCGCGCCGTCGTAGAAACCGCGCTGGAGCGCGGCGACGATGTGAGCACGCTCAACCGCGGCCTCAACCGCGCCCCCGCTCCCGACGTTCGGGCGCTCGTCGCCGACCGCACCGACCCCGAGGCCGTACGGCGGGCGCTGGACGGCCAGGAGTGGGACGCGGTCATCGACACCTGGGCCTGGGCGCCCCGCGTGGTGCGCGACACCGCCCGCCTGCTGTCCGGCAGGGCCGGGCACTACGGGTATGTCTCCAGCCGTGGCGTGCACCGCTGGCCCTGGCCCGCGGGCGCTGATGAGCAGGCGCCCCTGGTCGACGGCGACCCCGCCAGCACCGACGACGCTGATTACGGCGCGGCCAAGCGCGGCGGCGAACTCGCCGTCCTGGAGTACTTCCCCGAGGCGACGTTGCTGGCCAGGGCGGGGATGATCCTCGGCCCGTATGAGGATGTCGGCCGCATCCCGTGGTGGCTGCGCCGCCTGGAAAAGGGCGGGCGCGTCCTGGCACCCGCCCCCGCGCAGACACCCCTGCAATACATCGACGTCCGGGATCTGGCCGTCTGGCTGCTGCGCTCGGCCGAACGCGGCCTGAGCGGCGTCTTCACCACGACCGGCCCGCCGGGGGCGATCACCCTCGGGGACCTGCTCACCACGGCGCTGGAGGTCACCGGCTTCGACGCCGAACTGGTGTGGGCTCAGCCGGAACTGCTCCTGCGGCACGGCCTGCCGCTCGGCATGAAGCTCGGGCTACGCATGCCGGACGGGAGCGCGCCGAGCGGCATGCATGACGCCGATGTCAGCGCCGTCCTGGCCGAAGGGCTCACCACGCGTCCGCTGCGCGACACCCTCGCCGACACCTGGACGTGGCTGCAGGCCGAAGGAGACCCGGCACCCCGCGCCGACGCGCCCTCGCCGATACCCGGCTGGATGCCGCAGCCGAACAGCGACTGCTCGACCACCTCACCAGCTAAGGAAGCACACCTTTCATGCGCGCCATCATCATCGGAGCCGGCATCGCCGGCCTGGCCACCGCCCTGCGTCTGCACCAGATCGGCTGGGACGCCCTCATCGTCGAAC
>NZ_SMLD01000147.1:0-23299 GCF_004352805.1 Nonomuraea mesophila | reverse complement strand
CGGCCGACCCGCCCGTCACGACGGCGGCGGGCCTGCCCAAACGCCAGAGCCGGCACGCCGGCCCCGGCAGGCCCGCCCCGGTGACCCAGCAAGCCATCACGGACACCCTCGCGCCCGAGGACGCCGCCGCCGGCCTGGAGCGGATGCGGCAGGCGCTCGACTCGGGGTACGCCGCCGACCCGCAAGGACACACGCAGCCATGACGACGCAGCAGCCCACCGCCGACACCGCCAACATGACGTGGACCCTCAACAGGCTCGCCAAGGAGCCAGAGGTCATCAACGCGCTGCTGTTCACCACCGACGGGCTGGTGCTGGCCCGTTCCGACGGGCTGAGCCAGGACGACGCCGAGCGCGCCGCCGCCGCCATGTCCGGCATGAAGTCGCTGCAGGGCGAGCTCGCCTCCTTCTGCGGCATCCAGCGTGAGCACGGCGCCCCCGTCGCCCTGCGCCACGTGATCAGCGACATGAAGGACGTCACCGTGCTGCTGTTCGCGGCCGGCGAGCGTACGGGGGTCGGCGTGTCCGTCCGCGGCGACTCGATGAGCCAGCAGGTGGGCGTCGCCATCACCGCGACGCTGAAGATGATCGCCGGTCTGCGCGACGTGCTGAGCGCCCGCGAGCGGGGCAAGCACGCGTGACCGGACCGCGTCATCGGCGGGCGGGCATGATCCGCTCCCACACCGCTACCGGTGGCGACGCCATCCCGTCACGAGGCAGCCTGGACGACGCCACGCTGCTCGTCGCCGACACCGGCGCGCCGACGGCCGGCCTGCCGGCGCAGGCTCATCGGGTGATGGACCTCTGCCTGCCAGGAGTCCTGTCGGTGTCGGAGGTCGCCCACCACCTCCAGCTGCCCGGAGCGGTCGTCAAGGTGATCGTCTCCAGGCTGATCGACAGCGGGCACCTCACCGCCCGCGCCCCCTACGCCCCGCCGGCGGGGCAGCACGACGAGAACTTCCTACGGCAGGTACTGGATGCGCTACAGAAGCTGTGATCGTTACGTGCCCCCCGGAGCACGCTCAGTAAAAATTGTCGTGCTTGGTCCGTTCGCAGTGGGTAAAACCACGTTCGTGGGCACGGTGTCAGAAATCCGGCCGATGCGGACCGAAGAAGAGATGACACAGGCCGGGCGGCTTGTGGACGATCTCGAAGACCTGCGCGGCAAGACCACCACGACCGTCGCCATGGACTTCGGCCGCCTCACCCTCACCGACGACATCGTCTTGTACCTGTTCGGCACACCCGGCCAGCACCGGTTCCGCGGGATGGTGCGCTCGCTCATGGAGGGCGCGCTCGGAGGGCTGGTGCTGGTCGACACGCGGCGCATCGCCGACAGCTTCGACGCGATCGACCTGCTGGAGGAGGTCGGGCTGCCGTACACCGTGGCGGTCAACCACTTCGACGGCGCCCCTCGCTACGCCGAGGCCGACCTGCGCGACAGCCTGAGCATGCCCGACCACCGGCCGCTCGTCGGCCTGGACGCGCGCATGTTCAGCTCCGCCAAGCAGGGTCTGATCGTTCTCGTCTCCGACATCCTCGCCCACTTCCGACCGGAGCCCGCCCGATGACCATATCCTCTCCATCCCCGGCGCCCGTCGCGCGCCTGTTCGGCGACGACTTCGCCGCACGGGCCGAGGACGCCTACGACGCGCTGCGCGCCGCGGGACCGGTGGCCTGGGCTGAGATCGCCGAAGGTGTGCACGCGCTGGTCGTCACCAGCCGGCGCGCCGCCGCCGACCTGCTCAAGGACACCGCCACGTACAGCAAGGACAGCCGCATGTGGGCGGCGCTGCACCAGGGCAAGGTGCCCGCCGACAGCCCCGTCCTGGCGCTGATGGCGTTCCGGCCGAGCCTGCTGTACACCGACGGCGACCGGCACGCCCGCCTGCGGCATGCCATGGACGACTGCCTCGACAGGATCAACCTGCACGAACTGCAGGAGATCACCCGCGGCCACGCCCTGCGGCTCATCTCCGGCTTCGCCCACACCGGGCACGCCGACCTGATGAGCCAGTACGCCGACACCCTCCCGCTGCTCGTCTTCACCGACCTGCTGGGCTGCCCGCCCCAGCTGACCGGACGCATGGTCGCCGGCTGCCAGGGCATGATCAACGCCGGTCCCGAGGCCGGCAAGGGCGCCGCCGAGCTCGCCCAGTGCCTCTCCGAGATCATCCAGATGAAGTCCGCCCGGCCGGGACGCGACTGTACCTCCTGGATGTTGTCCCACCCCGCCGCGCTGACGCACGAGGAGATCCTGCACCAGCTCGTCGTGCTGGTCGGCGCCGGGACCATCCCCACCGCGGCCTGGATCGCCTCGGGCCTGCGCCTCCTGTTGACCGACGACGACTACGCCGGCGACCTGATCGGCGGAGCCGTCACCGTACGCCGTGCCATGGAACAGGTGTTGTGGACCCGCTCGCCCATGGCGAACTTCTCCGCGCACTACGCGCGCCACGCCACCACCCTGCACGGCGTCCCCATCCCCGCCGGCGTGCCGATCCTCATCAGCCACGCCGCGACCGGCACCGACCCGGAACTGCCCAGACTCGGCCACGACCACCGCTCCCACCTGGCCTGGTCGGCCGGGCCGCACCGCTGCCCGGCCGACAGCCAGGCCGCCGTCATCGCGCAGACCGGGATCGAGACGCTCCTGGACCAGCTGTGGAACCTCGACCTCACCGACGCCGAGGTTCCCAACCGGCCGGGGCCGTTCCATACGTGCCCCGCCGCGCTGGGCATCCGCTTCCGTCCCCAGCCGGTCGACCCCCCTGCCACCGGAGGTCCCCGTGACCTGCACTACGCCGATCCTCGACACCACCGGCACCCGCCTTTATGACCAGGTCGACGACCTGCGCGCCGCAGGCCCCGCCGTCCAGGTCCGGCTCCCCGGCGACCTCGTCGCCTGGTCCGTCAGCCGGGGCGACGTGGTCAAGCACCTCCTGACCCACCCCGACGTCTCCAAGGACGCCCGCAGATCCTGGCCCGACTACCGTCCCTTCGCCATCGCCTGGCTGACCGCCTGGGTCGACGTCGTCAGCATGTTCACCGCTGACGGCGCCGACCACCAGCGGCTGAAGGATCTGGTCGGCAGGGCCTTCACCGCCCGCCGCATCGAAGCCATGCGGCCCGCGATCGAGGACATCGTCGCCGCCCTGCTCGACGACCTCGCCTCCGAACCCCCCGGCCGCCCGGTCGACCTGCGCGAACGCTTCGCCTACCGGGTGCCCACCCAGGTCATCTGCAACCTGTTCGGCGTGCCCGTCGAGCAACGGCCCACCATGCTGGGCGTCATCGACGCCGTACTCGACACCAGCCTCACCGCCGAGCAGGCGGTCACCGTCCAGCGCGACATGTACGCCGCGATGCACCGCCTCATCGCCACCAAACGCGCCGAACCAGGCGACGACATGACGAGCCTGCTGCTGGTCGCGCAGGAGGCCGACGGCGACCGGCTCAGCATGGACGAGGTGGTCAGCACCCTGATCCTGATGATCGGGGCGGGCAGCGAGACGACGGTGTCGCTGATCGACCGCGCGATCATCGCCATGCTGACCCACCCCGCCCAGCTCGACACCGTACGCGCCACGCCGGAACGCTGGAGCGACGTCATCGAGGAGAGCCTGCGCCGGCACTCGCCGATCATGCACCTGCCGCTGCGCTACGCCACCGCCGACATCGACCTCGGCGACGGCGTCACCATCGGCAAGGGGGACCTCATCCTCATCGCGTTCGGCGCGCACGGCCGCGACCCGGAGGTCAACCCCGACCCCGGCAGGTTCGACATCGACCGGCGCGACCGCCGGCACCTCGCGTTCGGGTACGGCATCCACTTCTGCCTGGGAGCCCCGCTGGCCAGGCTCGAAGCGGGCCTCGCCCTGCCCGCGCTGTTCGAGCGGTTCCCGCACATGAGGCCGGCCGCCGACCCGGGCACGCTCCCGCCGGTGCCGTCGTTCATCGGCAGCGACGTACGGTCGCTGCCCGTGGTGCTGGAGCCGGCCGGATAGCCGGCCTCACACCCGTCCGATGCGCAGGGGCAGCGTCCGCGGCCCGCGGACCTGCCCCGCCGCCCAGGTCACCGCCGCCGGGTCGGCCAGGGTGAACTCCGGGATGCGCTCCAGCCAGACCTCCAACGCGACCCGCAGCTCCATGCGCGCCAGGTGGGAGCCCACGCAGCGGTGGATCCCCAGCCCGAACGCCACATGCCGGTTGACCTCGCGGTCGATGACGACCTCGTCCGGGCGGTCGAAGTGGGCCGGGTCCCGGTTGGCCGCGGGGAAGGACAGCAGCACCCAGTCGTCGGCCTTCATGTCGGCCCCGCGCCAGTGCATGTCCTGCTTGACCAGGCGCGCCATCGTCACCGGCGCGTACGCACGCAGGAACTCCTCCATCGCGGTCGGCAGCAGCTCCGGCTCGGCCACCAGGCGCTCCCTGTCGGCCGGCGTCTTCGCCAGGTGCCACAGGGACGCGCCGATCGCGCTCCACGTGGTGTCGATGCCGGCGATCAGCAGCAGGGCCATCGTGCCGGACACGTGCTGGGGCTGCAGCTTCTGGCCGTACAGCTCCGCGTCGATGAGGTAGGTCGTCAGGTCGTCGCGCGGGTGATCGAGGTGGTCGCGGATCTGCTCCAGCAGGTAGTCGAACAACTCCGACATGTGCGCCATGCGCTCCTCGGGCGGCAGGTTGACGCCTTCGAGGGAATGCTCGATGAACGTACGGAAGCGCGGCCCGTCCTCCGGCGGGAACCCCAGCATGTCGGCGATCACCCGCACCGGGATGTGCTGGGCGTACTCGCGGGCTGCGTCGACGTCCCGCCGGCCCTCCAGGGCGTCGATGAGCTCGTGGCAGTACGCCCGCGTGGCCGCCTCCCGCTTGGCGACCGCGCTCTTGGTGAAGGCCGGCAGCAGCAGCCTGCGCGCGTCGCGGTGGAACGGCGGGTCGGACGAGATCGGGGGCACGCCGCCGACCGGCGCCAGGTCGAGCGGCGGCCGGTAGTTGCTCATGACGATCGCCCGCGAGGAGAAACGTTCGGTGTCGTAGGCGATCGCCGTGACGTCCTCATGCCGCGTCGGCAGCCAGCCGCCGCCGAACCGGTCGGTGTGCGCGATCGGGCAGCGCTGCCGCAGGTCGTCCTGGATGGGGTACGGGTCGGCGGCCCATTCCGGCTCAAGGTGGGAGAAGTCGCTTGCCCAGTCGGAGACGGGGCCGGTGACGACCTCACTGCGGACGCCCTCCGGCTCCTCGCCCTGGCCGTCCCGGTAGTCCTGCGTGAAGCGCTCGTCAACGGCCATGTCAGGTCTCCTCATGCACGTCGATCGCCCTTTCGGGACAGTTGGCCACCGCCAGGCGCGCCGCCTGCTCCTCACCCGGCGGTACGAGGCCGTGGCCCAGGACCTGGCCGTAACCCTCGTCGTCCTCGCCGAACAGCCCGGGGGCCAGGTCGTAGCAGCGGCCGTGCCCCTGGCACCGTCCGGAATCGATCTGCACTTTCACGGGGTTGACTCCCTCTCTGCGGTGATGCCGGCGGGGGCGAGCACGGTCACGACACGGGTGAGCAGGTCGGCCCACTCCTCGTCGGCGACCGCGTGCAGGTCCGGCGTGACCAGCGCGCTGCCCATCGCCAGCAGGAGGCAGAAATGGGCCAGCGCCTCGGGCGACAGCGCGGGATCGAGGTCGCCGGCGTCCTGCGCCCCGCGTACGAGCCCGGAGATCTGGCCGGCACGTTCGCCGAGGTAGTCGCGCATGGGCAGGGCGACGTCCTGGTCACGACGGGCCGCGACGAGCGCCTCGACGATGAGCCGGCCGCGTACGTCGGGCCGGCGGGGCAGTTTGCGGCCGATGACGAGGAGCACCTCGTTGACCGGCCGGCCGGGGTCGGCGGCGAGCAACTCGGCGAGCATGCTGCGGCCGTGCGCGCGCAGGGCCGCGACGAGCAGGTCCGCCTTCGAGCCGAAGTGCGCGTAGAGCGCGCCGTTGCTCACCCCGGCGGCGGCGGCGATGTCGGCGACCCGGGTGCCGTCGTACCCGCGCTCGGCGAAGACGTCGGCGGCCGCACGCAGCAACCGCTCCCGCGTCTCTGCGGCCGTGACACCGGCGATGCGCCCCATACATGAATTAAAAAGTCGTTCATTTGATACGTCAAGGGCACCTGGAAGCGAACATGACGGGTGTCTAGCGCGCTTGCAGATGTCAGTACGGCACTCAAGGTGTCAGAGCACTTGGCAGTGAGGCATCGGGACTGTCAGTAGGGGCGTGTTCGACAGGAGGCTCGACTCGGGAGATGGTGACGGTCAGGCCTCGGCGGCTGGCGTTGGTGGTGGCGCCGGCGTTCGGTGAGTCTTTCGCGTCGTGGGTGGAGTATTTCATGCATGAGGAGTGGGGCCGGGCCGACCTTGCTGAACAGCGAGCCGAGGCCGCACGATTACGCATCATCCCGCCGCGCTCGCGCCGACGTGTTCTGCGTCTCCCCAGCCGGTTCGCGGTCACCCTCCGCCGCCTCGCCGACCACCTCGAACCCACCTAAAAGTGGGAAGCACAGGGCAGACAGGGCATCAACCCCCCGGTAGTTTCTGATCATGTCCGATGCCGACTTCACTCCCCTCCGCGTCACCTACCGGTCGCCCGAGCTCAACCGCACTCAGATCCGGGACTGGGCAGAAGCGAACGGCTACCTGGTCAGTGAGCGTGGCCGGATAGCTCCAGAGATCACCGAGGCCTTCTTCGCCGCCCATCCCGAGATCCTCGAGCAGGCGAGCACATTTGAGATGGTCCGCGCCACCGCGAGAACTCCCGGAGCGTCGCCAGAAGATTACGGGTGGGGGAAAGGCAGCGGGCTCGGCGACATCTACACCATCGTCTTCGTCCGCGGGCTGGACGAGCATGAGGTGCTTCGCCGGATTGGGGCCGCAGATGAGGACATCCGGCTCATCATGGACGAGGACTACTCCCAGCCGGAAGGACCGGAGATCATCACCGTGAGGCGAATCGAGGACTGGACGATCGCCATCGAGGATTGCGGTTGGCGAGCCTCACACATGGAGGCCCTCTGCCCTCTGTCCCGCGACGGCGGAGAAGCCGTGGCGGTGATGCGTCATGACTACGCCGCCCGACACCGCCTTGCCTACGCCGTCGACGGGGAATACCTCACCGACATCGATCCGGCCTTCCCTATTGAGAGGCGTGGCGCGGATCCTGATCGGCTCAATCGCTACCTTCGTGAGCTGGGTATTGATCCAGCCGCCGAGGACCGCATCGACAACGCCATCCCGGCTGCCTTGGCAATCGCCAGCCGGATCGCCGGCGTCGTGGTCACCCCAGCGCACCTTCGCCGCCCCATTCTCGGCGCCGCCATTCCCGGCGCTTACTGATTACCTTGACCACCCTTCGTAACCTCGGCACCATGCCCGACATGAGTGTCGGCCTGATTATCGCGATGCCTCTCCGCCAGTGGGGGCTCATCGACGCATCCATGGACAATGACGCCAGCGTCGAGACGGTCGATGGCAACCGCCAGCGGGCCGATCTTGCGCGCAGCATCCGCCAGGCCGGTTTGGATCAGCTCTATCGCTGGACGTCTGGCGTTTCAGGCTCCGGTTCGTGGCCACCGCCCGACGACATCGTGAAACCCAAGCTCACGATCGCTCAATGGCTTCTCACGATCGACGTCCTCGAACGCTGGGCCGCAGCCGCCGATCGCACCGGGCGCCACGAAGCCGCCGCCCAAGAACGCGAACTCCGAGAGCTGATTCTCTCCCGGCTTCAAGCGCACGGCGTCCGACTCCCTGAAGCCCTCGTCGGCAACCCTGGCCCAGAACAACCTCGAACTTCGGAGTCATGGCCTTCACCCGAGTGAACGCGATCTTCGACCCGGCACTGCCGACTTCGATGACGCGAGCAACCATATTTCGACACCCATCGAAGTGACAGTGTCCAGGTCGGGAGCAGGTTCCACTGTCATCTTCGCTGGGTCCAGACAACGGGCTCGGGGCCGGCCCAGAGGCCCCGGGTGCGCGGGAGGCAGGCTCGCACCCGAGCTGATCCGTTTTGCCGTCTCGGCAACGGAAGTTGTGGCTCAGCCAAGGGGCCACGAGGCTGACTCCGGCTGAACGACCAGCTCCAATCGCACGAGGAAGCAGGACGCTGATGCACGTTTTCGTCACCGGAGCAAGCGGCTACATCGGTGGCACCGTCGCCACCCGATTCCTTCGGGCAGGTCACACCGTCACCGGCCTGACCCGGAACGCGGCCAAGGCAGGCGACCTCGCTCGGCTGGGCATCCAGCCGGTGGTGGGCAGCCTGGACGACGCGGGAATACTCACCAAGCACGCCGGCCGTGCCGACGCGGTCATCAACGCGGCCGACAGTGACCATCGCCAAGCAGCGGAAACACTCATCTCCGCGCTGGCCGGGTCCGGCAAGCCGCTCATCCACACCAGCGGCTCCAGCATCGTGGGCGTCGGCACCAGCGGTGAAGCATCCGAAACCATCTTCCACGAAGACCTCCTCACCTCGCACTCCACCTGGCAGCCCGACCACCCCATACGCCAAGCACGCGTCGCCATCGACCGCCTGGTCCTGGCCGCCGCGGACCAAGGAGTGCGTACCGCGGTCCTGTGCCACAGCCTGATCTATGGAGACGCACGCGGGCTGCCGAGCGACAGCGTTCTGATCGCCGCGCTGGTGCAACAGGCGCGTTCCAGCGGGTCGGTCCAGTACGTCGGCTCCGGAGGCAACATCTGGTCCAACGTGCACCTCGACGACGTCGCCGACCTGTATCTCCTTACCCTGGAGAAGTCGCCCCCCGGCACCTTCTACTTCGTCGAGAACGGTGAGGAATCCTTCGCCGCGATCACCGAGGCCATCGCTCGCCGTCTCGGTCTGCCCGGTCCACGGCCCTGGAACCCCGACTCCGCTGACAATGTCTGGAACCCCCAGTTCGCCATGCACGCCCTTGGCTCCAACAGCCGTGTCCGCGCCGTTCGTGCCCGCGACCTGCTCGGTTGGCGCCCCCGATACCACTCGATCCTCGACTGGATCACTGGCGCCGACCTCGACGGAACGACACGCCGATAAGCTCTGTCCGGCACGTCAGCGGCGACGTTCAGGACAACAAGCGCCTGCGCGCTGTCCTCACCCACGACGACGATCATCGCGCCTCGTGAGCCGTTTCTGAGCCGGGCCCGTCGTCGGCGCCGGCGCCGGGCGAGCCGCCGGAGGCCTCGCGGATCCGCATGGGGGCAGAATGTGCCGATGGCGATCTCTGCTGACGACTCGGGTCCGGTCCGGATCGTGACGGCCGTTCTTCGCGACGGCGATCGGGTGTTGCTGTGTCGTCGAAACGCCGGACGCCGTTGGTGTCCCGACGTGTGGGACCTGCCGGGCGGCCACGTCGAGGAGGGGGAGGACCCGAAGGAGAGCCTCGTCCGCGAGCTTCGCGAGGAACTGGGCATCACGGCACCGGAGCCGTCCGGCCCGCCGGTGCATGAGATCAGGACCGCGACGTTCGACATGCAGATCTGGCTGGTCGACAGGTGGGCCGGGACACCCGTCAACGCCGCGCCGGACGAGCACGACGCGGTGGCGTGGTTCGGGACGGCCGACCTCGACGGCCTGCGTCTCGCCCACGAGCCGTATCTCTCGATGCTCACCGCCGTGCTCGTCACGTGACGTCGCTCCGGAAACCGGCGCATCCATGGACGATCACCGGCGGGGCCGTGCTCAGGCGGTGAGTTCTTCGATCACCGCGTCGGCCAGGCGGGCCGTGCGGTCCTGGTCGGTGTCCAGCGCGATGACGACGAGGCTGGAGCGCGGTTGCCCGATGCGTACGGACAGCGCTTGTGACGCGCGCGTGCACGGCCTATAAGGGTTCGATGACTGCATCGAACGAGCCGGCGGAACCGTCCTGGCCGCGGCTGCGCGCCGGCGACCACGTCGCCCTGGTCTCGCCGTCCAGCTTCCCCGGCGTCGAAGACGTCGAAGACCTCACCCGGCTGCTGGGCGGCTGGGGACTGAAGGTCAAGGCCGGGGAGCACGTCCTGGATCAGCGCGGTTATATGGCCGGGCATGACGCGGACCGGCTCGCCGACCTCAACGCCGCCTTCGCCGACCCCGAGGTGCGGGCGGTCATCGCCACGCGGGGCGGGGCCGGGGCCTACCGCATCTCGGGCGGGATCGACTTCGACGCCGTACGCGCCGACCCGAAACCGCTGGTGGGCTTCAGCGACATCACCTACCTGCACCTGGCGATCTGGCGTCACTGCCGGGTCCCCGGCATCCACGGCTGCCTGGTCGGCCACCACGCGATCGCGACCGCTCGCCGGCTGCTGATGGGCGCCGAGCCTTCGACCTACCGCCGCAATCCGGAGCTGCAGCCGGTCTCCGCCGAGGTGCCGGGCCGCGCCCGGGGCCACCTGCTGGGCGGATGGCTGGGGGCGCTGGCCGGCATGGCCGGCGCCGGTCTGCCCGACCTCACCGGGGCGATCCTGATGATCGAGGCCGAACGGACGGTCGGGCTGGGGCAGATCGACCGGCAGCTCACGCAGCTGCTCCAGGCCGGCGCGCTCGACGGTGTCCGGGGGATCGCCCTGGGACGGTTCCCTGGGTTCGAGGACTACACCGACCGCGGCTGGAACCTCATCGATGTGCTTCGTGACCGGCTCACGCCGCTCGGTGTCCCCGTGCTCGGGGGCCTCGAGTTCGGGCACGGCCCGGATCCCCACGCCGTCGCGCTGGGCACGATGGCCGAGCTCGACACGGAAGACGGCACGCTCACGCTTCGCCCGCCCGCGCGGTGACCGGGAGCCCGCCGTCACGGCGCGCGCAGCCCGCGCGCGACCTGAGGGTCATCCGGCGGCGCGGCGACGGCGAGCCGGGTCGGACAGGACGGCCGCCTGGTAGCCGGCGTCGTCGGGGTTGAGGTCGGTGCCGGGCGCCACGATGCGGTCGATGCGGTCCAGCACCGCGGGTTCCAGCACGATGTCGGCGGCGCTCAGCTGGGAGTGCAGGTGCTCGGCGGTGCGCGGGCCGATGATCGCGGCGGTCACCGCGGGGTGCGTGGTGACGAACGCCAGCGCCAGTTCGATCAGCGTCAGGCCCGCTTCGTCGGCGACGCGGGCGAGTTCGGTGGCGGCGTCGAGCTTGGCCTGGTTGCCCGGCACGGTCAGGTCGTAGTGGGCGAGCGTCTGGCGGAAGGGCATCGTCCGCGTACGGTGGCTGGACAGGCCGGGCGCGTCGCGGCGCCAGCGGCCGGACAGCCAGCCACCGGCGAGGGGGCTCCAGGCCAGCACCCCCATCCGGTACGCCTCGCAGGTGGGCAGCACGTCGGCCTCGACGCCCCTGGACAGCAGGGAGTAGGGCGGCTGTTCGCAGACGAAGCGTTCGCGCTGCCGGCGTTCGGCGACCCACTGCGCCTGCACGATGGCCGACGGGGCGAACGTCGACGACCCCGCGTAGCGGATCTTGCCGGCGTGGACGAGATCGGACAGCGCGCCCAGGGTCTCGTCGAGGTCGGTGGCGGGATCGGGCCGGTGCACCTGGTAGAGGTCGATGTGGTCGGTGCCGAGGCGGCGCAGGCTCTGCTCGCAGGCCCGGACGATCCAGCGCCGGGAGGCGCCGCGCTCGTTGGGCCCCGGACCCATGGGGCTCGACATCTTGGTCGCCACGATGACGTCGTCGCGGCGTCCGGCGATCGCCTTCCCGACGATGACCTCGGACTCGCCGCCCGAATAGACGTCGGCCGTGTCGATGAGGTTGACGCCGGCGTCGAGGGCCGTGCGGATGATGCCGATCGATGCGGCATGGTCGGGGTTTCCCCACTCGCCGAACATCATCGCGCCGAGGCACAGCGAACTGACGTGAACTCCCGTGCTGCCGAGCGGGCGGTATCGCATGACCGTGGACGGCCCTTCCGTGAGGAGGCGGTGTGCGGTGTGGAACGGCCGGCAAGCCTCTGCTACCGTCCGGCAATAACCGGAGCCGGGTCCGCTTGGTCGTCATGCTAAGCGGAGCCGACTCCACATAGCAAGCCGGGGAGACGACCGATGCCTGAACCGTCCGGACGGCAGATCCGGGCCGACGCGCGGGCCAACGAGGACAAACTGCTCGCCGCGGCGGCCGCGGCCTTCGCACGGGACGGCGCCGGCGCGACCCTGAAACAGATCGCCAAGGACGCGGGCGTCGGCATCGCCACCCTGTACCGGCGCTTCCCGACCCGCGAGCAGCTCGTCGACGCCACCTACCGCTACGAGACCGCCCGGCTCGCCTCCCGGACCCCGGACCTCCTCGACGGGCTGCGCGCCGACCGGGCTCTGCGGGCGTGGATGTCCGAGGTACTGGACTATCTCGCCACCAAACACGGCATGGCCGAGACGCTCAGGACCCTCCTGCGGAGTGACCGGGAGCTGAGCTCGCTGACGCGCGAGCAGCTGACCGGCGCGGTCGAGGAGTTCCGGCGCGCCGGGATCCAGCAGGGGGTGATCAGGGACGACGTGCCGTCGGCCGACATCCTCATGGCCCTGGCGGGTGCCACCCTCGTGACCGGGTCCGCTCACCAGCGGCCCCAGGCCGAACGCCTGCTCGACCTGCTGATGGACGGCCTCACCCGCGCGGACCGGGGACGCCGCGACCGGCCGTGACCCCGGCGCGACCGCGGGATCAGGGGAGCGGGAGGCGGGCGGCGACCTCGAAGAGCTGGGCTTCACGTCCCGGGCGGCCGACGAGCTGGAGCCCGACCGGCAGGCCGTCCACCGTGCCGGCCGGCACGGTCAGCGCGGGCAGGCCGAGCACGTTCCACGGGCTGGTGAACGCCAGCAGGGCGGCCCTGACGGCGATCCGCTGACCGTCCGGCTCGCTCTCGCGCTGGCCGATCAGCGGCGCGGTGATCGGCACGGTCGGCAGCGCCAGCACGTCATGGCTGCCGAACAACTCTCCGGCGGCCCTGGCGAGCCGCTCGCGGGCGGCCACGGCGCTTACGTACCGCCAGCCGGGCACCTCGGCGGCGACCCGCAGGCGGTCGAGCACCTCGGGGTCGAACAGCTCGGGCGCTTCGGCGAGCCGCTCCGCGTGCTCGGCGACCGCCTCGCAACTCTGAATCACCGTGTACGTGTCCCGCAGCTCCCGGCCGAGGTCCACGGCGAGCTTGACCTCCTCCTCGACCCATGACGCCCCCGCCGCCGCCCGCACCGCCCGCACGACCCGCGCGTCCCCGGCGAACAGCCCGCCCGGGTCGAGCCAGGCCACCCGGGCCTGCCCGCCGTCCTCCCGCCCGGCCGGGCCGGCGGGCCCCTGGGCGTGCCCCGGGACAGAGGGGGACGGCGGCCCGCCGGCGTCCCGCGCCACCAGGCAGCGGTAGGCGAGCAGGCAGTCGCGGGCGTCCCCGGCGAGCACGCCGACGTGGTCGAACGTGCGCGACAGGGGAAAGACCCCGTCGGCGGGAATGGCGTCGTACGCGGGCTTGAACCCGGCGATCCCGCACAACGCCGACGGGATGCGGACGGAACCACCGGTGTCGGTGCCGAGCGCGAGCGGCACCATGCCCGCCGCCACCGCGGCCGCGCTGCCGCCGCTGGAGCCGCCCGACATGCGTGAGGTGTCGCAGGGGTTGCGCGAGGGCCCGGTGGCCGAGCGGTCGCCCGTGGGACCGTAGGCGAACTCGTGGGTCGTGGTCGTGCCGACGATGACGGCGCCGGCCTCGCGCAGCAGTGTCACACAGGCCGCGTCACGGTCGGGGACGTACCCGGCGAAATGCCGCGAGCCCATGGTGACGGGCAGGCCGGCGACCATGATGAGGTCCTTCACGCCGACCGGGATGCCGTGCAGCGGGCCCCGGTCGGCGCCCTGGGCGAGCTCGTCGTCGGCCCGCCGGGCCGCGGCCAGTGCCCCGTCGGCGTCGACGGTGACGAACGCGTTGAGCGCGGGGTTGAGGCCGGCCACGGCGTCGAGCGCCTGCCGGGCCAGCTCGGTTGCGGTGGTGCGCCCCGCGCGCAGGTCCTGCCCGAGCGCGGCCACGGTGCGTCCGGCGAACGGTCCGGTCCTGCGGAAGTCTGGGGATGTCGGCATGCTTCCCTTTGTACGGCATCCCTCCGCCTCTCCTCCCATCCGCATGCCATGGGGTGAAGGCGGCTAAGATCGCCGGATGTCCGATCGGCCGTCAACGGTGCGCCAGGGGATGCGGTGGGCGCGCAGGATCCTCGCCGTCGCCCTCAGCGTGTGCGCCGTGGCCGGAGCCGTGCGGCTGATCGTGCCCGCGACCGGCGGGCCCGACGGTGAGCCGCCAGGGGCGCGGCGGCAGCTGGCGTTCCTGCGCTCCGCGCTCGACGCCGGCGCCGGCGACGAGGCGCAGCGCCTGTTCCCCGAGGGCTTCTTCTTCCTGCACACCCTGTACGGCCTGAGCTGGGTCGAGCTGGGCATGCGCAAGCCGGCCGGAGAGCGGGCGGAGGCCTTGGGAGAGGCGCGGTGGGCACTCGAACGGCTGGACTCGCCGGCCGGGCGCGCCCCGTTCAGCGCCGGGCTCGTACCGTCCTACGGCGTCTTCTACCGGGGCTGGTCCAACTGGCTGCGCGGCGGCGTGCTGAGCCTGCAGCAGGAAAGCCGTCGCGATCCCGCCGAGCTGCGCCGCTTCGTGGCCGACTCCGCCGAGATCGGCGTGGCCTTCGGCGCCGCGACCTCGCCCTACCTGGAGGCCTACCCCGGGCAGGCGTGGCCGGTCGACTCGACCGTGGCGGTGGCGTCGCTGCGGCTGCACGACGCGCTCGTCCGGCCGCGCTTCGGCCGCACCGTCGAGGACTGGCTGCGTGAGGCCCGTGAACGGCTCGACCCGCGCACCGGCCTGCTGCCGCACCGGGCCGACCCCGTGACGGGGGAGCCGGCCGAGGTGGCAAGGGGCACCTCGCAGAGCCTGATCCAGCGGTTCCTGGTGGACATCGACCCGGCCTTCGCCGCCGGGCAGTACACACGTTTCCGCGACCGCTACGTCGTCACCCCGCTCGGTCTCGGCCCGGCCGTCCGCGAATACCCCGAAGGCGTGGACGGGCCGGCCGACGTCGACTCTGGGCCGTTACCACTCGGCGTGAGCCTGTCGGCCACCGCGGTCACGCTGGGCGCGGCCCAGGTCCACGGCGACGCCCCGCTCGCCGAGGCGCTGGCCGGCTACGGCGAGCTGGCCGGTCTGCCGATCGGCACCCCGTGGACCAAGCGGTACGCATGGGGTCTGCTCCCCATCGGTGACGCGTTCCTGGTGTGGTCGAAGACGGCCCGGCCGTGGGTGGAGACGGTGCCGGCCCCGCCGCCCGCGAGCATCGCGTGGTGGTGGCGGGCACCGCTGCTGACGCTGCTGGCCGTGCTGGGGGCCGTCCCGTGGCTGCCCGCGCTGCGACGTCACCTGAAGGTCCGGGCCGTCACGCGCGGCGGCCGGCGCTCAGCCGGTGGGCCAGACGGTCCAGGCTGAGGTTGATGAGGATGAAGATGGCCGCGATGAGGATCGCCGCCGGGATGACGTTGGAGAAGTTGGCCGCGATCCCGTTCAGCCCGCGGTCCACCAGTTCGTCATAGCCGACGATCAGCCCGAGCGCCGAGTCCTTCAGCAGCACCACGAACTGGCTGACCAGGGCCGGCATCATGGCCTTCAGCGCCTGCGGCAGCAGGACGAGCCGCATCGCCTGCCCCTTGCGCATGCCCATCGCGTACGCGGCCTCCCGCTGGCCCTTGGGCAGGCTCTGCACCCCGGCCCGGATGATCTCCGCGATCACCGACCCGTTGTAGAGGGTGAGCCCGAAGACGACGGCGCTGAAGGCGGAGATGTTCGTGCCGAGCAGGGCGAACGACCCGAAGAAGGCGAAGAAGATGAGCAGCAGCAGCGGGACGGACCTGAAGAACTCCACCACGGCGGCGGCCGGCATCCGGATCCAGCGGTGGTCGGACATCCTCGCGGTGGCGAACACGATACCGAACAGCCCGGCCAGCACCACCCCGGTCACGGCCGCCGCCAGCGTCCCGGCCAGGCCGGGCAGGATGAACGTGGCCCAGACGTCGCCGCGCAGCAGCGGCGTCCACTTGTCGGCCGCCCACTGGTCCTTCTCGTCGAAGCGCACGAAAACGAAGTACGCCACCGCCAGCAGCGCGAGCGCCACGCCCGCGGCCAGCGCCCGGTTGCGCCGGATCCCGCGCGGGCCGGGAGGTTCGTAGAGGTTCGCGTACGTCATCGGGCCACCGCCATCCGCCGCGACAGCCAGCCGAACGCCAGGCCCATGGGCAGGCACAGCAGCACGAATCCGGCGGCGAAGCCGAAGAAGATCTCGATCACCTGGTCCCCGTACGTCTCGATCATCTCGCGCATGCGCACGGACGCCTCGCTGACGCCCACCACCAGCGCGATCGTCGTGTTCTTGGTCAGCGCGATCATGATGCTGCCCAGCGGCGCCACCACGGAGCGGAACGCCTGCGGCAGCGTGATGAGCCCGAGTGTCTTGACGAAGCCCAGCCCCAGCGACCTGGCGGCCTCGGCCTGGCCGACCGGCACCGTGTTGAGGCCCGAGCGCAGGGCCTCGCAGACGAAGGCCGAGGTGTAGGCGGTCAGCCCGATGACGGCGAGCCAGAAGTTGTTGGTCGCGATGTCGTCGGACAACTCCACCCCGAGGTTCGCGCCGACGCCGAGCCCGGTGAAGAGCAGGACCAGCGTGAGCGGGGTGTTCCTGGCCACGGACACGTACACGCCGGCGGCGCCGCGCAGGGAGGCCAGCGGCGCCACCCGCATGGCCGTCAGCGCCACGCCCAGCACGAGCGAGCCGAGCGCGCTGACGGCCGTCAGCCGTACCGTCATCCAGAACGCGGCGAAGACGGTGTCGCTCTCGATCAGCAACGCGTCCATGGGATCAGTACCGCTCCAGCTTCGGGGCCTCCGGCACGGTGAAGCCCGAGGAGCCGACGCTGGCCTGCAGCGCCTTCGTCCAGCTTCCGTCGGAGAACATCTTCTCGAGCGCGTCGTTGACCGCCTTGCGCCCGGCCGTGTCGTCCTTCTTCAGCCCGATGCCGTACTTCTCGGTGCTGAACGGCTTGCCGACCACCTTCAGCTTGCCGGCGTGCTGGGCGGCGTAGCCGGCGAGGATGACGTCGTCGGTGGTGATGGCGTCGAGCTGGCCGCCGAGCACGCGGTCCACGCACGCCGAGTACGTCCGCTCCTCCTGCAGCTGCACCTCCTTGGCGTACTCCGTCTTGACCTTCTGCGCCGGGGTGGAGCCGGCGACGGAGCAGAGCTTCTTGCCGTTGAGCGCCTCGGGACCGTTCAGCGCCGCGTCGGCGGCCCGTACCAGCAGGTCCTGCCCGGCCACGAAGTACGGCCCGGCGAAGGAGACCTTCTGCTTCCTGGCGTCCGTGATGGAGTACGTGGCCACCACCATGTCCACCTGGCCCTGCTCGATGAACGCCTCCCGGTTGGCGGAGACGGTCTCCTTCCAGGTGATGTCCTTCTCCTCGACCCCGAGCTGCTTGGCGACGTACTTGGCGACCTCGATGTCGAATCCGGAGAAGTCGCCGTTGGGGGTGCGCAGCCCGAGCCCGGGCTGGTCCGCCTTCACGCCGACGACCAGCTTCTTGGCGTTCTTGGCCTTGTCCACGACGGAGGCGTAGCTCTCCTGGCCGCCGCCGCAGGCGGTGGCCAGCGTGACGACGGCGAAAACGGCATAGAGGGATCTGCCGAACATGACACTCCTTAGTGGGTGAGGATCTTGGCGAGGAAGGACTGGGCGCGCTCACTGCTGGGGGCGCCGAAGAAGCCGTCAGGGGTGTCCTGCTCGACGATCTCGCCGTCGGCCATGAACACCACGCGGTCGGCCGCGCGCCTGGCGAAGCCCATCTCGTGGGTGACGACGACCATGGTCATGCCCTCACGGGCCAGCGCCGTCATCACCTCGAGCACCTCGTTGACCATCTCGGGGTCGAGCGCGGAGGTGGGCTCGTCGAAGAGGATCACCTTCGGGTCCATGGCCAGCGCCCTGGCGATGGCCACCCGCTGCTGCTGCCCGCCGGACAGCTGGGCGGGGAACTTGGCCGCCTGGCCGCCGATGCCCACCCGGTCGAGCAGTTCGCGGGCCTTGCGCACGGCCTCGTCCTTGGGCCGCCTGAGCACGTGGACCTGTGCGAGGACGACGTTGTCCACCACGGTCTTGTGCGCGAACAGGTTGAAGGACTGGAAGACCATGCCCACTTCGGCGCGGAGCCGGGCGAGCTGCCGTCCCTCGGCGGGCAGCGGGGTCCCGTCCACGCTGATCGTGCCGGAGTCGATGGTCTCCAGCCGGTTGATCGCGCGGCACAGAGTCGACTTGCCCGCTCCGGACGGGCCGATGATCACTACGACCTCGCCCTGCCGGACGGTCAGGTTCACGTCCCTGAGGACATGGTGTTCGCCGTAGCGTTTGTTGACCTGGTCCAGGACGATCAAGTCCGCCTGGGTCATGCGTCACGCTCCTCGTGTCGGTCAGCGTTGGCGTAACCGTAGGAGTCGCGTGTTCTGCGAAAAGGCTTGTGCGCGTTCTGCTCAGCTATTGCCGGGGTTTCGACGAGTCCGAGGTGGCGCCGGAGACGCCGATGGTGGACATGAAGGCGCGGTCCCACTGCCCGTCACGCAACCAGCGTGCGATCAGCCCGTTGAGGTGGTCGCGGAAGACGGTGTCCTCCTTGCGGACCCCCATCCCGTACGGCTCACGCCCGAACGGCTTGCCCACCAGCCGCAGCGTGTCGGGATGCTGGGCCATCAGCCCGTGCAGGATGGTGTCGTCGGTGCTGACCGCGTCGATGCGCCCGGAGATGAGCGCCGGCACGCACACGCTGTAGACGTCGACGATCTCCAGGTCTGCGCCGGGCAGCAGCGAGCGCAGCCGCTCGACGGACGTGGAGCCCTTGGCCGTGCAGACCCGTTTGCCGTCGAGGTCCGACACGTCGCGGATGGTGGAGTCGCCCGACCTGACCAGCATGTCCTGCCCGGCGTAGTAGTACGGGTCGGTGAAGGTGACCTGCTCGGCGCGGGCCGGCGTGATCGAGTACGTCGCGATGACGAGGTCCACGACCTCCTGCTTGAGGAAGTTCTCCCGCTCCCGCGAGACGGTCTCCACGAAGCGGATGTTGCGCTCGCTGCCGGTGAGTTCCTTGGCGACCAGGCGGGCCATCTCCGCGTCGAAGCCGGTGATCCGCCCGCTGGCCGGGTCCTTGTAGCCGAACAGCGGCTGGTCGAACTTGATGCCCACGGTGAGGATGCCGCGATCCCTGATGCGGTCCATGGTGGAGCCCTCGGGGAACGGGCTCGCCTCGCCGCAGCCCACGGCCAGCAGGCATAACAGCGTGGCGAGCAGCCCCCTGAGCGCGGTCACCGTACGCGGTACCGGTGCTGCGGGCGCCCGGTGGGGCCGTATCTCGGCCGTCCTTCGACCAGGCCGCGCTCGGCCAGGTGCTCCAGGTAGCGGCGGGCGGTGGCCCGGCTGACGCCGATCAGCTCGCCGAGCTCGTGCGCGGAGGCGTCCTCGTCGACGCCGGCCAGCGCGTCGAGCACCGCCTGCTCGGTGGCGGCGGAGATGCTCTTGGGCCGGGCTCCCTGGTCGAGATGGAGCGAGCGGAAGATGCGGTCGATCTCCTGCTGCTCGGCGAACCGGCCGCCGGACTCGAGCTGCGCGACCGTCGCCGCGTACCGCAGCAGCGTCTGTTCGAGCGTGCCCGCCCGCGTCGGCTTGACCAGGTAGTACAGGGCGCCCCGCTGGATGGCCGCGCGGACCGTCGCCGACTCCTTGCGGCCGGAGATCACGATGACGTCGGCGGGAGGCTGGTCGGGCCGGCGCAGCCGGTGCGCCACCTCCAGGCCCGGCAGGTCGGGCAGGTGCAGGTCGAGCAGGACCAGCCGGGGCGCGAAGCGGGCGGCGGCGGCGAGCGCCGCGTGCCCGCTGTGGGCGATGCCCACCACCCTGAACCCCAGGACCCGGTTCACCTGCGCGTGCAGCGCCGCGGTGACGACCGGATCGTCGTCCACGATGAGAACGGTGATGTCCCTGGCCTCAGGCATCGCCACGCTCCTCGTCCAGCTGATAGGGGGTTCTAGCAGCTTAGGCGGCTTTTGACACAAAAGATCGACTTTTGCTCGTTCTGCTCATCATGATCCGCCGCCCACGCCCGTTTCCTCCTAATCTGTACGCGAACGACAGCGGGAAGGGACGGACGCCGGTGAGATGGCTGCTCGCGGTCACGGCCCTATGGACATTACTAGGCCTGCTGCCCCTGGCGCTGCTCACCTCCTCCAGCATCTCCCTGTCGGAGCAGGCGGTGCGGGACGAGGTCACCGACCGGGTCGGGACCACCGCCTCGGTGAGCCGGGTCGTCGTGGAGCAGCAGATGGACTCGCTCAAACAGCTCGTCACGGCGTTCGCGCAACGCCCCCAGGTGCGCGAGGCGATCGGGCAGGTCACCACGAAGTCCATGCGCGGCTACCTCGACCAGCTCGAACGGCAGCGCGACGGCGTCAGCGGCATCATCCTGATCACGCCCGACGGCGACATGCTGGGCGCCGAGCCGCCGAGCGGCCTGCCCCAGGACATCGGCAACACCGACTGGTACCGCGCCGTGCGCGACCGGCGGCACGCCCACGTCTCGCAGGCGTACACGCCCACGATGGTCGGCGTGTCCAGAGCCGTCGCGGTGGCCGCGCCCATCCCCAGCGCCGACGGCGAGCGCATGCTCGGCATCCTCACCGTCGTCTACAGCCTGGACGCCATCCAGAAGTTCGCCGAGCAGGCCGCGAACGCGCAGGGCATCAGGCTGCTGATCACCGACCAGGCCGGCGTGCTCGTCGCCGACCCCGGCAGGAAGCTCTACGCCCTCACCTCCCTGCGCGAGGACCCGCGGGTGGACGCGGCGCTCGCCGGACGCACCTGGAACGGCACGTTCCGCGGCATCGACGGCACCGTGCTCTCCGCATCGGAACCCATCCCCGGCATCGGCTGGACGGTCACCGCCGAGGTTCCTGCCGCCGCCGCGCTTGCCTCCGCCGAACAGCTCAGGTCCAACGTGCTCGCCGTCGCGGCCCTGCTGGCGCTGCTCATCCTCATCGGGCTGGGCCTGCAGATCCGCAGCGAGCACGGCCGCCGCCGGGCGCAGGCCACGCTGGCCAGGTACGCGGCCGAACTGGCCGCCGCCAGGGACGACGCCGTCAACGCCTCCAGCGCGAAATCCGAGTTCCTCGCCAAGATCAGCCACGAGATCCGCACCCCGATCAACGGCGTGCTCGGCATGAACTCCCTGCTCATGGGCACCCGGCTGGACGACGAGCAGCGCCACTACACCGCCACGGCCCAGGGCGCGGCCCGCAACGTGCTGCGCCTGCTCGACGACTTCCTCGACCTGTCCAGGATCGAGGCGGGCCACCTGCAGGTGGAGGCGGTGCCGTTCGACCTGCCGCGGCTCTGCGACGAGGTCGTCGCGCCCTTCGCCCCGCACGCCTACGAGCAGGGGCTCTGGCTCACCCTCCGGCTCGACGAGGGCGTGCCGCGGCAGGTGGCGGGCGATCCCGCGCGCCTGCGCCAGGTGCTCACGAACCTGGTCGGCAACGCGCTCAAGTTCACCGTCCAGGGCGGCGTCGACCTGCAGGTCACCCTCGACGAGGGCAGCCCTGGGGACGAACGGGCGGTGCTGCGCTTCGCCGTCGCCGACACCGGGATCGGCGTCGGCCCCGACGACCGTGACCGGGTCTTCGGCGTCTTCCGCCAGGTCGACTCGCCGATCACCCGCAGGACCGGCGGCAGCGGCCTGGGCCTGGCCATCAGCAGGCAGCTCGTCGAGCTCATGGGCGGCCGGATCGGGCTGGACAGCGTGGAAGGCGTGGGCAGCCGGTTCTGGGCGACCCTGCCGGTGGACGTCCTGACCTGGTCGGAGCCCAAGCCCGAGGAACTGGAGGGGCGGCGCGTGCTCGTCGTCGACCCGCGCCCCCAGGACCGCACCCTGGCCGGGCGGTCGCTGGCGGAGGCGGGGCTCGCCGTCGAGGAGACCAAGGACGACGCGTCCGCGCTGACGCTGCTGCGGGCCGCCGCCGCGAGCGGGCGGCCGTACGAGCTGGCGGTCGTCGCCCTGGACCTCGGCGAGTCGGAGTCGCTCGCGCACGTCATCCTCACCGACCCGCTGCTCCAGGCCACCAGCGTCGTCGTGGTCGTGACGCCGGGCCGCTCCGGGTTCGCCTGGCCGGGCGCCTCGGGGGAGCGCGCCGTGCAGTCGATCACCCGGCCGCTCAGCCGCCGCCGCCTGCTCGCCGCCGTGGAGAACGCCCTCGGCACCGCCGACGCGCCCGGCGAGCCTGGCGAGGGCACGCAGGCCGAGGGGCAGGACGGCGGGACGCGCATCCTGGTGGCCGAGGACGACGAGGTGAGCCGCCAGGTGGCGATGCTCGTCCTGGAACAGGCCGGGCACGAGGTCGACACCGTGGACGACGGCGAGCAGGCCGTACGGGCCGTGCTGGCCGGCGACTACGACCTCGTGTTCATGGACTGCCAGCTGCCCGTGCTCGACGGGCTGGCCGCGACCGCGGAGATCCGCGCCCGCGAGGAGGGGCACACCCCGATCATCGCGATGACCGCGGCCGCGATGCCGGACGACCGGATCCGGTGCCTTGAGGCGGGCATGGACGACCACCTGGCCAAGCCGGTCGACTGGCCCAGGGTGCTGGCGAGCATCCCGGAGTGGGCGGCGTACTCGAGCCTGCCGCCGGAGCTGGCGGGGTTGTCGCCGGAGGCGGTCGCCGACGTGGCCCAGGCGTACCGTGCCACCGCGACGCGGACGTTCGAGGAACTGCGGCGGGCGGCGGAGGACGGCGACGCGGCGGAGGTGGCCGCGGTCGCCCACCGGCTCAAAGGCGCCTGCGCGACCGTCGGCGCCGCCCGCGAGGCGACGTTGTGCCAGCGCGTCGAGGATGCGGGCCGTACGGGGGAGGTCGAGAGAGAGGCGATCGACCAGCTGGGTGGCCTTATCACGGAACCGCCCTCATGGATGAACGCCCTATATACGTGAAATAGCGCTATATTTCTGGGAATAGTGTGGTGCGAGGTACGTCGCCATCCATGTCTCTCTGTGCTTGCGTGATCGCCCACTGGTGAAGGAGGGGTTGATGGCGGATCCGTCGGCGCAGCGACGGGTCGATGGTGACGTTGCGGCCCGCGTCGGGCGGCACGATGACCTCCAGAACGATGGTGATGGGGCCGTCATTGACGAGCGAGACCTTCATGTCGGCGCCGAACACCCCGGTCTCCACGTGCGCGCCCAGCGCGCGCAGCTCGTCCACGACG